>JBHHVM010000299.1:0-4799 GCA_046754265.1 Phycisphaerae bacterium | reverse complement strand
CCACGGGCTTGGCGGACCCGTTGGACTCGTCCAACCGTTGCAGACATTCGGCCACTGGTTTGGGCTGACAGATACGCACGTCAGGCGTCCTCTGTCTGATCCAGGGCCTGGCGCAGGCCTTCGATGACGCCGTCGTATCCCGTGCAGCGGCACAGGTTGCCGCTCATGAATTCGCGCGGGTCCACGCGGTCAGCCAGGTCGGGATGATCCAGCAGGTATCGCATGGACATCACGATCCCCGGCGTGCAGGCTCCGCACTGCGACGTGCCGGTTCGATTCAACACCTCCAGCAGTGGCGGGGCGGCGCTTTCGACGGTGACCACCTCGGAACCGGCCACTTGAAAGGCGGGCACCAGGCAGGCGTTGACCGGCAGCCCATCCAGCAGGACGGTGCAGGCTCCACACTCGCCCTCACCACAGCCCTCCTTGGTGCCGGGGCAGTCGCAGTCGTAACGCAGCACGTCCAACAGGCGGGCATCGGTCGGCACCGAGCGCCGGATGGGTTGGCCGTTCAAGGTGAAGGTCAGCTCGAACCTATCCACGGGCGACCCCTTGGAGATGCTCCATCAATCGTTCCGGCGTCAACGGGATTTGATTGATGGTGGTGTTCAGGGCGTTGCACACGGCATTGATGATGGCCGGGGCCGGTCCGTCCATGGGCAGTTCTCCGATGCCCTTGGCCCCGCCGGGACCAAAGGCTGTGGGGTTCTGCTCGAAATAGACCCGGATGGCCGGCAGGTCGCCGCTGCCGGGAATGACATAGTTGGTCATTTGGGCGTTCTTCATCACGCCGTCTTCGAGCACCACGTCTTCGTACAGGGCCCAGCCGATGCCCTGCACGACGCCGCCTTGAATCTGTCCCCGGGCCAAGGTGGGGTTCAAGACCTTGCCGATCTCTTGAAGAGCGACATAGTCGGTCACTCTGACCGAATAAGTTCGCAGGTCGATCTCCACCTCGGCCACGTTGGCCGCCCAGGAATAGGTGGCGTAGGCGTCGCCGCGGTAGGTTAGCTCGTCCCACTGGACGTTCTTTGACTTCTGGAACTTGGCACCTCCGCGCAGGCGTTGGCCGGGGTTGGCGGCGTGCCAGGTTCGGATGGCATGTTGAAGCGAGGGGCCGGTTAGAGACTTATCCTGGCCGGTTTGGGCCACCAGGTCGCGGCAGGCCTTGCTCACCAGCTTGCCCACCACCATCGCCGTTCGGCTGGCGACGGTCGGACCGCTGTTGGGCACCCGCGAGGTGTCCGGGACGGCGATGCGCACCTGATCTTCGGGCAGATCCAGGGCGTCGGCGGCGATTTGGGTCAAAATGGTGGTGGTGCCCTGACCCATGTCGGTTTGGGCGGTCAGGACTTCCACTGATCCATCGGGCAACCCTTCCACCCAGACTTGCGAGGCCAAGAAGACTTCGCCCGCCCCGGTGAACCCCGCGCCGTGGTAGAAGGTGGCCAGCCCCAATCCTCGGCGCAAGTAGGGATGCGTCGTGTTAAGCCGGTCGTGTTGGTCCTTTCGATCGGCGGCGTGGCCCAGGTCCAGCGCCCGGTCCATCAAGGCGACCAGGTCGGTCTCCTCGCGAAACACTTGGCCGGTGGCGGTGGTCTGAGACGGTCGAAGAAGGTTTCGCCGCCGCAACTCGACGGGGTCCATGCCGATCTGCCGGGCGATGACATCCATGTGTCGCTCGATGGCAAAGAGCGTCTGCGGCGCCCCGAAACCCCGAAAGGCCCCGTACGGAGGGCTGTTGGTCAGGCGGGCTTGTCCGTGGATGTGGATGTTCTCGCAGAAATACGGTCCGGCTGCGTGGATGGCTCCCCGGCTGAGGACCACCGGCGAGAGCGTCAGGTAGGCTCCGCCGTCCATGATGACGTTGACTTCCATGGCCAGGAGCCGTCCATCGCGATCGAGTGCGGTGCGATGGGTCACCCGGCAAGGGTGCCGTTTGGTGGTCACGGCCATGTCTTCCTGGCGGTCGTAGACCATCTTGACCGGGGCACCGGCTTTTTCGCACAGCAGGGCTGCGTGAATGGCCATGACCGAAGGGTATTCCTCTTTGCCGCCGAAGCCGCCGCCCACCGGCAACTGCACCACGCGAAAGGCGTCGGCCCCTTGGCCGAAGAAATGCATCAGGGCGTCCAGCACGTAATAGGGACATTGCATGCTGCCCCGTATGGTCAGGCGGTCGCCGTCGCGATGGGCCAGCACGCCTTGGGTTTCCAGATAGACGTGCTCCTGTGAACCGGTCGCGTAGTGACCCTCGACGACATGGGCGGCGCCGGCGAACACCTCGGCGGGGTCACCTTTGCGGATGTCGATCCGTTTGAAGACGTTGTCGGTGCCGTATTGGATGAGCTCGGGCGTCAGCGGCTGCATGGGGTCCAACACGGCTGGCAGCGGGTCCACCTCGACCCGGACACCGCGCAGCGCCTCGCGTAGGGCATGGATGGAGGGGTGGGCGATCAGGACGACGGGCTCGTGCTTGTGCCGAACCTCGCCGGCGGCCAGGGCGGGCTGATCGGTTTCGATCAACTTGATTTCGTTGGGCCCGGGAATGTCGCCATGATCCACCACCGCGAACTGGGACCAGGGGATGGCTGGATCGAAGTGGATCTTGGTGATCCGCCCCCGGGGCACGGGGCTTCGGATGGCTGCACCGTGCCAAAGGCCTTTAACGGCCAAGTCATCCACGAATCGGGCCCGGCCCGAAAGCTTGTCGTGCCCGTCCACTCGGGGAATGTCTGATCCGATGCCCATAATCGTTTTGCCTCGGGGCCCGGGAATGCGTCCGCCCGGACTTGATCCGGCATTATACAGTTGAACTTGATGCCGGAAAGCGGCGCCGGCGCGTCCCGAAACCGGACGCGGTTGGGGCCGGGTCTCGATAACACTTGACCTAAACATCATAGGAGAAAGTCTTAGTGGCCACGAAATGGGGCCAATTGCCCGCAGTCGCTTAGCGCAGTCGAGACCGAAGCGAGCCGATGAATCATTCAGTCGGGGGTAGTGAGGACCGCGCGCAGGTTGCGACGCGGCCTGCACTGGGAACTCGATGTCATGTCAACAAGCCGAGCCCTGCCTTGGGGTTGCACCAAGAATCATTCGCCCGCCTTGATGGGCCCGGGTTGCCGGCGTCGGGGGCTCGTTCCACGTGGGGTCGCGGGTCGGCCGGTCGGGAATGAAAAACGTGTCGTTCTTCGAGGAGGGTCCGGTGGCTAAGATTCTGGTGGTGGATGACGTTTCGTGCAACGTCAAGTTGCTAGCCGATCGGTTGGTCGGTGAAGGTTTCGAGGTCTTCACCGCCGGCAACGGTCAACAGGCCCTTCAAGTGGCTGCCAGCGCGCTCCCCGACGTCATGTTGCTGGACATCATGATGCCCGAGATGGACGGCATCGAGGTCTGCCGCCTGATCAAACGCGACCCCGATCTACGTGCCATGCAGGTCATCATGGTGTCCGCCTTGGGTCGAGACGAGCAGGTCATCGCCGGGCTGGATGCCGGGGCCATCGACTATGTCGTCAAACCTTGCCACTGGCCCCTGGTCTCGGCCCGCGTTCGGTCGGCCGTCCGGGTCAAGACGATGCACGACACGATTGAACAGATGAACCGCCGGTTGGCGCAGGCCAAACAGGCTGCCGAGGCAGCTTCGCAGGCCAAGACCGAGTTCCTGGCCAATATGAGCCACGAAATCCGCACGCCCATGACGGCCATTCTCGGGTCGGCGGAGCGGTTGCTGGACCCCGACCTGCTTCAGGAGGATCGACTCGAGGCGGCCGACTGCATTCATCGCAACGGGGACCACTTGCTCGGCCTTATCGATGACATCTTGGACTTGTGCAAAATCGAAACCGGCAAGATGGCTGTGGAGCACATCGAATGTTCGCCGCGAAGGTTGGTGGAGGAGGTGGAGGCGTCGATGAGGCCCCGGGCCGAGTCCAAGGGATTGGCCTTTAGGGTCACCTGGACCGGGCCGATTCCCAAGTCGATCCAATCGGACCCCACCCGGGTGCGCCAGATTCTCATCAATCTGTTCAGCAACGCCATCAAGTTCACTGAATTCGGTACGATTAAACTCAATCTCCAATTCGACGATGACCCCACCGGCCCCCTGCTCAAGTTCGACGTGGAAGACACCGGCATCGGCATGAGCCCGGAACAGGTCAGTGCCTTGTTTCAGCCCTTTTCGCAGGCGGATACCACGATCACTCGAAAGTTCGGAGGAACGGGGCTGGGCCTGGACATCAGCCGGCGCATCGCTCGAATGCTGGGCGGCGACGTTACGGTGGTGGGCACGAGACCGGGTGGAGGCTCTCACTTTAGAGCTACGGTGGCCACCGGAGTGGTTCAGGAAACCGAAACCGTGGAATCAGCTACGGGTTTGCCGGGCCCGGCGGAGGTTCACGCGGCTCCGCGACAGCACGACGACGGTCAGCGCTTGGAGGGTTGTCGAGTTCTGTTGGCCGAGGACAGTGTCGATATTCGCCGACTGATTCGTATGTTCTTGGAAAAGGCCGGCGCTGAAGTAGTGGCCGTCGAGAACGGCCGACTCGCTGTCCAGGCAGCCCTTTCCGCCGCGGCAAGTCGATGTGCCTTTGACGTGATTCTGATGGACATGCAGATGCCGGTGATGGACGGCTACGCTGCGACGGCCCTGCTACGCCGGGAGGGCTATCGCGGCCTGATTGTCGCCTTGACCGCACATGCCATGAACGGCGACCGACAGCGATGCCTGGAAATGGGTTGCGACGATTATGCCACCAAGCCTATCAAACGAGGGGCCCTGATCGATCTGGTCGATCGGCTGG
>JBHHVM010000298.1:0-4807 GCA_046754265.1 Phycisphaerae bacterium | reverse complement strand
CCAAGGAAGCGCGCCGGCTGGATAGCTCAGGCGGGGGGATCAATCCCACCGTGTGGCACCCCCAAAGTATACCCGATCGAGACCAGCCGGGGGACCACCCCCAATTTCTAAATTCGCGGGGTTTCGCGCGCTTCTGGGTCGCGGTCTACGGGCTGCGAGACGCCAGGAATCCGGACCACCCCCCCCGTCACGCGGGGTCGGGGTCGGCGTCGGAAGCCGGCTTGTCCTGGGGATCGGCCAGCATCGAGGCGAGCTGTTTCCTCTCGGCTGGGGTCAGCTTGGCAAGGGCTTGGGCCAGCTCGGCCAGGTGGTCGGATCGGCCCGAATCCTGCGAAGGGGTACAACGGGTGGTACAACGGACCCCCTCGGCTGGACCGTCGGCCTTTATCTGACAAGGGTTTACGTCGGCAGGGCGCTGGGTTCGAGTCCCAACGCCCTCAGTTTGACAGAGCTTGTCACTTTCTCACAAACCCTGCCCGTAGCGTCACTTGCGGCTCCCATCGGTCTCGTCGGCGCCCGCTCGACCGTTTGAACGTACTTTCGAATGGTCCGCCTGCCTACGGGGCATAGGCTGTCTGATACAGCCCGAAGTCCCGCAGATCGACGTCGGCGTCCCCCTGGAAGTCCATCATTTCGCAGCCGGGCGCGATGGCCCCGGGCTGGTGGCCGGTCAGGCAGGCGGCGAAGCCGGCTGTGTCTGCTCCGTCGAAAGCCGCGTTCTGATCGAAGTCCCCCAGCTTTTCCGGCGGATACAAGCTCCACGTCTGATTGATTCCGTAACCGGTTAGCCCCCGCGTGGTCCCGCCCGGCCAGTTGATCGATATCTGGTCCGTGGTGACTGCGGCGTCCAGCCCCACGTGGACGAGCAACTCGTTTTGAGACTTGAAGTTGTTACCCCCGGCAATTATTTCGCGATGGCGCCAGGTTGAACCGACGCGCACCGACACATGGGCGCCGACGGCAAAGACGTTGTTACCCTGCCCGACAACGTCAAACTTGATCCAATTTCGCTTCTCGCCTTCGTGATTGACGTAAAGGCGGATCTGGTCATCGTTGTTCTGCACGAGCAAATCCAAGTCCCCGTCGCCCTCGATATCCGCCACGGCTACGGCGAACGAGTTCTTGGCGTCATCCACTTTGAGGGCGGCGGCCTGGTCGACGCACGGCCAAGCCCCGGCGTGGACGTAGAGGCGATTCTGGGGCATGGCCCCGATTGGCGGCCCGGCCATGTTGCACACGTAGAGGTCCTGGTGGCCATCGTTGTCGTAGTCGAAGATGACCGCCCCCCAGCCTGTGCGGAACGACTCGGAACCCGTAAGGCTGGCAGATGAAGCGAACAATCCGGCGCCCTGGTTCAAGAAAAGGTAGTTGGGCTCCACCGCCAGGTTGGTGCAGTAGACGTCCTGCAGCCCGTTGCCGTCGAAGTCGCCGACCCCCAGGCCCATCGAGTAGATATTCGCGTCGGTGCCCGAGGTCGTCGAGATATCGCTGAAGGTCCCGCCGATGTTTTCGTAGAGGCGGTTGTGCATCTGCGTCTCGACGGCCACTTTCTTGTCGTTGGACACGTACAGGTCCGCGTCGCCGTCGAAGTCCATATCGAAGAACACCGACTGCCATCCGCGCCATGGGTCGGCCACGCCCAACGTTGGGGCCATGTCCGTGTAGGTACCGTTGCCCAGATTGCGATAGAGCCGGTCCGGGCTACCGTAATTGGGCACGTGGATGTCCAACCACCCGTCACCGTCGTAATCGCCCACGGCAGCGCCGGTGCCTCTGCCGGTGTGGTTTACGCCGGCTGCGGCTGAGACATCGGTGAACTGGAAGTTACCGTCATTGCGAACCAGCACGTTCGGATAGTCGATCTGGGTGAAGAACAGGTCCAGGTCGCCGTCCGCGTCGTAGTCCAGGGCAACCACGCCCGAGCGTCCATCCAACACGGGAATCCCGTTGCCGGCTGAGCGGTCGTTGAACATTCCGCCACCGATGTTCTCGTAGATGCCTGCCAAGCCGCTCGTCTGGCCCATCACCACGATGTCGGGGTCGCGGTCGCCGTCGAGGTCTGCAAAGGCCAGCCCATAGCCGAACCCTTCGATGCTGGCCCGGCCCGGCGTGTAGTAGTTGATGCCGCGGGCAACCGCTTCTTCGGTGAATGGCGTGGGCACTCCGGCGGCAAGCGAGTCCGCTCCAGGTGCGGCCTGGTTAGTCAAGCCGGGCAGGGCTGCCGCAACAGGCTGGGGTGAAAGGTTGAACGGATAGGGCCCGACGGTCATCATCAAGACCCATGCCGGGCCAAGCGAGTGTCTTGCCAACATGGGCCCCGTCCCTTCCAGATTGACTGCCGCCGCGATTCGGCGATTACTGTGGGCCGTCAAAACCGCTGACGAAACTCGAATAGTCGATCAGGTCCAACGTGCCCCCGCAATCGGTATCGAACGTCTGACATTCAATCGGCAGCGTGCCGGGCCCGTAGCATGATTGCATCGCTGCGTAATCCTGGAGGTCCCGGTCGCCGTCGCAGTTCTCATCGCCGGCGATGCAGACGGCTGATGGTCCCTGAAGGTTGACTGAAAGCGATGTTGGCGTCCCCGGACGGAACAGGCCCAGCGTGCCCACAGCCGCGGCCGGCGGACCATTGGCGTCAAACCGGAAGTTGTATAACGTGCTCCAGCGCAATGCGTTGGCGTTCGGATTCGTTGCATGGTCCTCTGTCGACCAGGTGATCTGGCATCCAGAAACCGTGGCAGGCCAGTCGATGTTCGTGTACGGCTCGCCGCTGTGGTAGTCCACATCGTGGAATCCGACATTCGAAACGGTCACGCCGGCCGGGATTGGAATCGAGAAGGACCCGCACGATCGGTGCGAGTCGAGGTTGAAAACGGCGTACTCGTAGTTGTACATGCCGCCGCCCAAATCGGTGGCTTTGTACGCAATTCGGAACTTTCCGTCGCCTGCAAGACTGGCCTTGGTCAGGGTGACCGCCGGGTCGATGAGCTTCCAGGCAGCGATGGCGGGGGCTTCGGTCATGGTCGGACCGATCGAGGTGAGGTTTTGCATGTCGGTGACGTCCACCTCTCGCCAGGAGGCGTTATTGACCGGGGTCCCGCCGTTTCCCGGCAAGGTGCCCGAGGAGGAATCGTCCTGTGTGACGTAGTGGCCTTCAATGAAATACCGGGCGCCCGGGTTTTGGGCCAGGTCGATGTCGGACACTTGAACCTGCACCCGACCGGCAATTTCCGGCGGTCCGGTCGGGACTTGCGGCTCGGGGAAGGGGAACTGCCCGGTTGAGGCATTGACCGGTGACCGCGGCTTGAGCCCCGAGTCGTTGAGGCCCGCCCAGTACGTGTCGGCGCACCCGACGCCCAGGGTTTCACAGCCCGTCGATTGGCACGAGCCGCACCCCGGCTCGCTCAAGGCGCAAAAGCCATGCTTCAGCCAAGCCATCCCAATTTGCTCCAACTTCCCGTTCTTTAGACGGTACATGTTCTGAGCAATGACCGGGTGGAACTGGGATTCGGCGGCCCACTGGAGCACTTGATTGCCATTGTTGCACGAGGTCGTTCCCCACGCATAGGCCATGACCCCACCGACGGGACCAAACTCGTTGATGTCGGTGCCGTTTTGGGCGAGCAGGTGGACAATCACGTCCGGACCTGCCGCACGAACGTTTAGCGTCCCCAGGATCCCGCAGAGGACTACTGGGCCTAATCGAGTGCATGAAGCCCAACAGGTTGTCATTCTGTGCTCCTCCTTGTGCATGGTCCACGCAACGAGCGGCCCGTAAGACCCGGTTGTTCGACACAGGATACCGACCTAATGCTACGCCAGCGTAGCAAAACGGCCCCATGCGCGTCAACCTGCCCAACGTTTCGTGGGAGGCGGTCAGAGCCACCTGGGCCGACACAAGGCGGGCTGGCAGTTTTCCGCCATTGTACTCGTCGCTGACGCTCTGAGCTCTGATCAGGGGGTTGTTGGGGGTTGTTCGGCCAAACCGTAGAACAGGACACGGCTTAGGACTTTGGTTCGGTAGGCTGCGGTGGAGCGGATGTCGTCTATGGGGGTTATGTCTTGTTCCAGGACTTTTTGTAGTTCTTCCGGGGTGGTGAAGGTTTGGTTGGCTTGTAGCTTGGCTTCCAGGTTTGGGCAGCGGCAGACGTAGGGGTTTACGCTGTTGGCGGCTATGCGCCAGGTGGTGTCATCGCGGACCACGGCTACGCCCAGCTTGGCGATGGCTTGGGCGCGGCGTTGGCCTACTTTTTCGAACCATTCGACCGAGCGGGGTTTGCGGGGCAGGCCGATGGCGGTGATGAGTTCGTTGGGTTGGCGGACGGATTGCTTGTAGCCGGTGAAGTAGGTGTCCAGGGGGACTTCGCGCTTGGTGGTGGCCGATTGCAGGACGACCCGGGCATCATAGGCCATGAGTACGGGGACGCCGTCGGCGGCGGGCGAACCGTTGGCGATGTTGCCGGCCCAGGTTCCGCGGGTTTGGATTTGGATGGCCCCGACTTGTTGGGCGGCTTGGGGTAGCAGGGGGAAGGCTCGGCTGACTTCGTCCGATCGAATGACATCCCAGTAGGTGGTTAAGGCGCCTAGCTCCAGGGTGTCGTCGGTGAGACGCATCTGGCCCAGTTCGTCTTTTAGGTTTGACAGGTCCAGCAGGGTCCAATCGTCTTTGACGTGATGGTGCCAGTTGACCAGCAGGTCGGTCCCGCCGGCCACGGGCTTGGCGGACCCGTTGGACTCGTCCAACCGTTGCAGACATTCGGCCAATGTTTTGGGCTGACAGATACGCACGTCAGGTGTCCTCTGT
>JBHHVM010000297.1:0-4809 GCA_046754265.1 Phycisphaerae bacterium | reverse complement strand
GCCTCGCTCAGTTGGTCACAGACCATGCCCAGGTCGGCCACTTCGGAATCCGACATCATCCCCCGCCGAAAGCGGTACGAATCCATCCGCCCCCGGCTGCACAGGATTCGCTGGGCCACCTGGTGGTTGCTCATCTCCATAGAAAAGAACGCCACCGGCTTAGACTCATCCACCGCCAGATGAGTCGCCACGGTGAGGCCGAACGCGGTCTTGCCCATGCTGGGCCGGCCTGCCACGATAATCAGATCGCCGGCTTGAAAGCCGCTGGTCAGGTCGTCCAGCTCATGAAAACCGGTGGGCAGCCCGGTGATGTAATCGCCGTCGCTCAGTTGGATCTGCTTATAGACGTCCTGCAATACGCCGCCCAGGCCGACTGCCTGGCCGCTGACCCGGCGCTCGGTGACTTCGAAAAGGGTCTGCTCGGCCGCGTCCAGCACCTGAGCTGCGACTTCCGTTTCGTCGTAGGCGCTTTGGGCGATTTCGCCGCTGCACCGGATCAGGTCGCGGAGCATGCCCTTGTCGCGCACGATCCGGGCGTAATACTCGGCGTTGACCCAACTGGGCACGCTCTCGGCCAGGCGCACCAAATATTCCTGCCCGCCGATGGCTTCGAGTTGCTCGCGGCGGCGGAACTCGTTGCTGACCACCACCAGATCGATGGGGTCGCCCCGGTCATAGACGTCGATCAGCGCTTGGAAAATCAGCCGATGGTCGGGCCTATAGAACCAGTCCGACTCTTCCCGATGGATGATCGGCAGCACGACCTCGACCGCATCGCGGTTGAGCATCATCGACCCCAGCAGGGCCATCTCCGCCTCCAAGTCGTGAGGCGGCACGCGCCCGAGCGAGGTCGCGTCACTGGCGCTATGTGTCGGTGCCGTCGCCATGATTGCCTGCCTCCGTGCCGGCCCCACTGCCTGTCGCATGCGTCGCGTCTGAACCCTCACCAGCCTCGTCGGCATCGACTTCGGTGGCCTTGGAGCGCACCACCCAGACTTTGACCTGGGTGGTGATGTCGTCGGCCAGCTTGACGTCCACTTGCACGTTGTCCAAATGCTTGATGGGGTCGTGCAACTGAACGTGGGACGGCTCGACGGGATAATCTTCATCTCTTAAGGCGGCGGATATCTCCCGCGGACCGACCGAGCCGTACAGCACGCCGTCTTCGTTGGCGGCTGCGGCAATGGTCACCTCGACGCCGCTGAGGGTTTCAGCCAGTGCCAGCCGGGCCTCGCGGAGGGTCCGCCGGCGCTCCTCGGCCTTTTTTCGTTCATCGGCCAGGCGGCGCATGTTGGCTTCGGTGGGCTCGGTGGCCAGGTGATGGGGCAGCAGGTAATTCCTGGCATACCCGGCCGATACGGTCACCACCTCGCCGACGTATCCCAGGCTATCCACGTCTTTGGTTAATAGCAGCTTCATGGTTGGTTCGTCTTTCTTGCCGGCGGTCGGGCACCAGGCCCTGCCCGCAGGGTCAACTATATCCCAAAAATCCTTCAAACCAAGGCCGCCGACGGTGGGGCCTACATTGTTTGCCTCTTGCTGCCGGTCGGGGCCCGTGTTCTCGCAGGCGGCCGGTTGGGCCTGGGCTCTGCCGGCTCCATAAGATGCAGCACTCCAGCCCTCTGTGACGCCCAACATCAGCCGGGGAAACTCACAGGAAAACCTTTTTGTTTCATTCCCTAGAAGGGAATGTCTCCATCGGCGGAGGGCGGCGGTGCCTGGTAATCGTCGGCCGGTGCCGCCGAGGCCGGTGCCGCGGCGGGCTGGCGGCTTGCGTCGCCGTCGCGCGGGCCGCCCAGGAACTGGAAGGCGTTGATGACCACTTCCAGTTTGCTGCGCTTCTGCCCTTCTTGCGACGTCCACTGGCTGTAGTTCAAACGACCTTCCACCAGCAGGGGGCGTCCCTTTTTCATGTACTGGTTGAGTGTCTCAGCCTGTCGGCCGAAGGCGGTCAGGTCGACGAAACAGGTTTCTTCGTGTTTTTCGCCGTCTTGCCCCCTCCAATTCCTGTTGATGGCCATGCCGAATTTGCAGATGGCCGTGCTGTTGGGCGTGTAAGAGAGCTCCGGGTCTCGGGTCAGGTTTCCGGCCAGGATGACTTTGTTGAAATTGGCCATGGGCGTTCTCCGGTGGCGTTCAGGCCGATCTTAGTCGGCTGGTGCCGGGGTTGGGGCCTGGTTATCCGCGTCAGCCTGTTCGTTTGCCGGGGTCGGCGGTGGCACGGATTTGTCCGGGTCGTCGCCGGTGCCTTTAGCCGGAGGGGCTTCGACGACCGGCGGCTTGTCTGCCTCATCGACTTTGGCAGCCTGAGTTTCTTTGGCGGCGGGTTTCGCGTCGTCGCCCGGCCGCGTCTCGGGGCCCGCGTGTTTGTGCGGGGCCGGCTGAGTTCGAGCAGTGTAGGCCTTGTTCATGTCCTCTTCGGTCATGTGGTCGGCCCGTTGGATGAGGAGCCTCAAGATGGGCTCGGAGATGCCCGCGTCGCGCTCGATGCCGCCGATGCTGTTGGAATCGGCCTCGAAAAACGTCAGCCAGTAACTGCCGCGTTTACGGCCCTTGATTTCATAGGCCAACTTGCGCTCTTCCCACTTCTTATTCATGATGATGCGGGCGCCGGCCCGCTCCATGAGGCGGGCTACCTCCTGCTCGGCGTTGTTGGCCTCCGAGGCAAAAGAGGGGTCGAAAAGGAACATGGCTTCGTAGGTTCTCAAGATTCTACCTCCTGGCCGATTTCAACGGCCCGTTCGTCTTTTGAGCTTTGGGGGAACAATAGATGGTGGTTTCGGTCGTGTTCATGGGATCATGCGTTGAAGTTATTCATCGCGTATTCAATTCCGTGCCCCACCCAGGCCTCGGCGGCGTCGGCCGCCTGGGTGCAAGCCCGATCGATGACGGGCTGCTCCTGATCGCCAAACCGGGAGAGGACGAAGTTCACCGGATCCCCGACCGGTGAATCGATGCCGATCCTGAGCCGGCTGAACTGGTCGCTGCCCAGATGGTTGATGATGTCCTGCATGCCGTTATGTCCTCCAGCCCCGCCGCCGCTTCGCAGTCTCAACTTGCCCAGCGGCAAGGCCATGTCGTCGGTGATGACCAGCAAGTCCGCAAGCTCGAGCTTGTAGAATCTGCCGGCTGCCTGGATCGCCCGACCGGAACGGTTCATGAAGGTGGTCGGCTTGAGCAGCACGACCGGTTGGCCGGTCAACTGGGTCTTGGCGAAAAACGCACTGAATTTCTCGACGGTCAGATCAGCCCGGCACCTCTGGGCCAACTGGTCCACAACTTTGAAGCCGACGTTGTGCCGCGTGTCGGCATAGTTGGTGCCGGGATTGCCGAGACCGACGATCAGTTTCACTGTCTCTGCAGACCTCCTTGCATTCTCGAAACCTTGGAAAAACAAAAGCAATTGACCACAGAGACACAGAGGCACAGAGAAAAACGACCATGGCTTGATGGTTGATTCGGACAAACACAGGAGTCAGGCAAATCACGCATTGGTCTTTCCTCCGTGTCTCTGTGTCTCTGTGGTTCAATTTGCCGTTGTCTTTAATGCAGGCTAAGACTTCTCGCCTGGAGTTTCTTCCTCTTTCTTACCCTTGGCGATGATTTCCGGTTCGGCGGACTCGCCTTCGGGCAGCTCCTCGGCTGTTTCGGTTTCCTCGGCCAGCACGGTGACCGAGGCCACGCGCTCTTCGGCGCCGGTCAGGGCGGTCACCCCGGGGGGAAGTTCCAAATCGCCAACCAGCAGCGTATCCCCGATGTCGATATGGGTGACAAGCGGTGTCAGCGTTTCGGGGATCTGGGTCATGAGGCATTCGACCTCGATTTCGCCCAGGTGTTGATCGAGCACGCCTCCGTTGGAGACTCCCTTGGGTGTGCCTTTGAGTTCGACGGCGACCTTGAGGGTGACTTTTTCGTCGAGGTCCACGCGGAGCAGGTCCAGGTGGAGCGGGTTGGTGCCCAGGTAGTCGTACTGCACGTCCTTGATGAGAAACTGCTGTTTGTCCTTGGTGCCCAGGTCGAGATTCAGGATGCGGGCACCGTGGAGCAGTTCGACCTCGACCTCGTGGAGCGAAAGGGCCACCGGTTCGGGTTTTTCGCCGTGCCCGTAGATAATCGCGGGCAGATCACCCTTTTTGCGCAAGCGCCGGGTGTGCTTGGTGCCGATTTGCTCTCGCCGTGTTGCTTTGAGGGTTTGTTGTTCCATGGCTGGTGCGTGCTCCTATCTATCTTCGATGATGTTGTCTGATCGTATGGGGTCTCGAATTAGCGCCGATCGACGGCTATTCCTTAAACAGGGCGCTGATGGATCGATGTTCGTGGATACGGAGTATGGCTTCGCCCATGAGTTTCCCGACCGACAGCACCACGACGTTGTCGATGCGTTGGGCGGCCTGGGCCGGGAGCGGGATGGTGTCGGTCACGCAAAACTGGTTGAGCTCGATCTTTTCGAGCCGATCAAAGGCGGGCCCAGCCAAGACGGGATGGGTCGCCCCGAAGTAAAGGCTTTTGGCACCGTGCTTGTGGACCAGGTTGGCTGCTTCGACCAGCGTGCCGGCCGTGGCGATCATGTCGTCGAAGATGAGGACGTTGCGATCCTTGACCTCGCCGATGATGTTGAGGGCCGCAGCCGTGTCGCCGGATATTCTACGTTTGTCCACCACGGCCAGGTCCGCGTTGAGGCGGGTGGCGTACGCGTTGGCGGTCTTAAGGTGCCCGACGTCGGGCGAGACGACCACCACATCTGGCACGTTGAGTTCCAGGAAATGTTGGGCCAGCACAGGCCTGGCCGTGAGGTGGTCGAGCGGGATG
>JBHHVM010000296.1:0-4832 GCA_046754265.1 Phycisphaerae bacterium | reverse complement strand
AATCGGTGAATCTGAACCGACCGGAACGGCAGGGTCGGCCCCATAGGCCACTACCGTCGCGCCGACTCGGCCATCCCGCTCCAACCACACACCCAAAACCCATCATGAATAATCCGGGATAGGTCCGATAGGATCACCGTTGCCGTCGCCCACGATTCAACGCAGGTCATGCACCCCAGGCCGTCATCGCTGCGGCATGACGGCTGGGGATCGGTTTGCCGAAGCCAGTTTCCCGAAGGCCGTGGTATTGCCGCAATGGGCAACACACCGCGCCCAAACGCCACGATTCGTGTTCCCGCCTCGCCGGCCTGCGCTGACTCAGTTATACGTCGGGTCGATGGTCTTACGGGCCCACCAAGTCGATGGTGTGGTGTCTGGGGCCGCCGAGTTCTTTAAGGCCCAGGCGGACGGTGCGTCCGGTGAAGGCGTTCGCGTTCTTGAAATGATACTCGGCCGTGGTGGTTTGACCGGGCGCCAGGGCGGAGATGACCCGGAATTGGCGGCTTCGGCCCGGGGCTGCGGCGAAGCTGCGGAAACTAAGCGTCCTGCTCGAACGGTTGGTGATGCCATGACGCAGCACCAACGTGTCGCCCTCCAACAGGGCAAAGCCCCACACGTCGACGTCCTCGATGCCCAACTCGATGGCCAGCGGCAACTCCAAACTGAGGCTACCTTGGTTGTCGAAGCTGACCATCGCCCGTAGCAGTTTGGTGCCAGCCGGATCGTTTTGCCCGTAGCGGATCTGAAGGACCTGCTCAAACTCGGACTGGGGCCCGATGTGGAAGTTGTAGCGTGGCGGCTTGACCACCCACCCGGACGGAGGTTCAAGTGCGACTTGGCCCGAAATGGACGTCGTCCCGGTATTGGTCAGGGTGACCGTGTGGGTCTGTGGGACCAGACTGGGCTCAGCCATGGTGGGGTCGATGGTCACACCCGCCAGAAAATCGACCACCCACCGCTCGACGCCGGTGAGGTAGGTCGGCTGGGGATAGAGCCGCAGGCTCAGACCACCGTCCGATCCGACGGTCAGTCTGGTGGAGCGCCCCCACAAATCCACCTGACTAGCGGCCGGTCCCAGGTGAAGTGCATGCAAGCGGCCGAGTTGCCCTGCTTGGGTGTCCCAGATGGCCAGCACGGAGGATTCCACGTCGTGAAAAGCCAGAGCGCGGATATCCGGGCCCAGCTTCAGTTCCGGACCGGGTTGGAGGTCGCCCAGCAAGTCCACAAGCGTGCGATATACGATGTAGGCTTCGGTCGGCTCGACGGTGATGGCGGTGTTGCCGACTCGGGTTTTCCAGGGCTGCGGGACATAAGTGGTGGTGGCTCCGGCGTGGCGAGTTCGGATGATTCTCTTGGCGAAGCGGCTCAATGAGGGCAGGCGGGCGTAGGCGACGTCGGCATCAGTTTCGACGTAGGCTGAGACGGCCTGGTAGTCCAACGGGCGGTATTGATCCAAGTAGGCGGGTATCCAGGCCTCCTGGATGTCCGCATCGATCAGTACGGAGATCTCTTCGGCGGCCGAAGATTGCGACTGAGCGGTGGTTCCCGCCTGGGCGGGCGTGGTTAGATAGACGGTGGTCAACAAGTCAACCAATTCTCGTCGAAAGTTCTGCTGGGCGGCAGCCAAGTCGGAGTTGCCAAGCATACTACGGTCGCCGTCAGCCCCAAGCTGCCAGGATCGAAAGATGCTGGCGTAGGGGGCGACGACTTTCCCCAGGTGGGCTCGCCATCCCTGGGGGTCCTCCGCCAGAATGTCCAACAGGGTTCGGGCGTAGGGGCCGGCGCTTTCCACCAGCTCGGCCGGGGGCGCGGCAAAGACAGCCGTGAGGTTGACGCGAGTGCGGACCAACCCGGTCAGCATGTCGTCCCACGCGCCAAGAGAGGCCCCGGTTTGCAGAGTCGGCGCCCCCCACAGAGGGACTTTGACGGCCCCGACGCCCAAAACGTTGAGCAGCGGGCCTACTGTCCCGGGTTCGACGGGGATTTTGGGATCCAGGACAACACCGAACCGGCGGGCCGCGCCGATTTTGGGATGGGTGCTGGCAGCCAATTGAGCGAAAGTGACACTCCGCGGCAGCGTCGTGTCTTGACCTGCGGTGACCTGCAGCACTGCCCGGTAAAGACCGGGCGGTAAGTTGTCCAACTGGATCGAACTGGGAGTGTCCGGGGCAGTCGTTAAGATGGGGATGTCTTGTTGGTGGACTTGTTTTCCGGCTGCGTCGTAGACGAACAGGTCGGCCAGGAGGCCCTCGGCGTCGGCGTCGACCACCAGCGTTTCCAGAACGGGATGATCGGGGGCCACAAAAACATTGCCCGGAGCGGGGACTTCCAGACGAACGCTGGGCATGCGATAGATGACGATGTCGTCGAACCAGGCGCCGGCATCGATGTCCGGCAGCTCCACGTGCCGGTGGGGGCGCTTCCTGGGATCCCAGGTGGATTGCTGGGCCACCCAGGCGGTCAATCCGACGGTCGCAGCCTGGGGCGGCGCAGGCCCCAGGGGGATTTCGACTCGGTGCCAGGTTTCGGCATTGCTTGCCCCACCGACCAGTTGGCTGAAGACCTGGGTGCCGGCGATGGGCAGGCGTTGGCGGTCCACGTAGAAGGCGCTTAGCGCCGCCCGGGCCCCAGCCAGGCGATCGGGCCGAATGTAGCCGGCAATCAGGTACTCGCTGTCGGGATTGACCGCCGAAGACGGCCCGCGGAACCAATAGGCCACATTGCGCCCGTTGGTATTCAAGTAAAAGGAAGGTGGGGCATCGTGGCCGACCCGGGCGTCGAAGGCGCCTTTCGTGAAGCGCGGGAAATCCTCGTTGTGCATCTTGTCCCAGTGCATGGGCACGGACTCGAAGTTGCCCAGAGGGCGTTCATCGAAATCGAACCGATGCACGACGCGGCGCAGCGCCGGCGGCGTGATCGCATTGGGCTTCTGAGCAGAATAGGTCTGCACGGGCCAGGCCAGGCCGATCAGGCTGACCATAAGAGGCACTGTGCGTTGCCGGCGCACAGGGCAACTGCGGGTGGACAAGAAGCCGGGCATCATCAGGTGTGTTATCGGCGGATTGAACCGTTGGATGAAGCTGCCCCGCATGGATGGCGATCGTTCTAACTTCTTGTATGATAAGCAGGTATGAGCGATGTCTTCGATCGGCGGCGGTACCTATCGGACTTTGACGTCTCGCGGGTGGGTCATCTGTTTACCGACGTGCTGGTGGCGGGTGTGGGCGTGGCCGGTGCCCGGGCGGCGATTGGGGCGGCAGGCCATGGTGACGTGATCGTCATTACCAAAGGAACGCTCGAGGATTCCGCAACCCACCGGGCCCAGGGCGGCATCGCGGTCGCCAGCGGTCCGGAAGACAGCCCGGAAAAGCACATGGCCGACACCCTAAAGGTCGGCGGTGGGTTGAACTCGAAACCCGCGGTGGAACGGCTGGTCCGGCAGGCGGGCCCGCGCATCGAAGAACTGCTTGAATGGGGGTCGCGGTTCGATGGGCAGGGGCCGGAATTGGACCGGGCCCGGGAAGGGGGTCATTCACAGGCCCGCATTCTTCACGCCCACGGCGACGCCACCGGGCGCGAGTTGGCCCGGACCCTGTTGCATCGTCTGCAACGCTGCCAAGGGATTCGTGTCTTCGAGCACTGCTATCTGATCGATCTGATCACCTTGGACGGGCGGTGCGTGGGGGCGGTGACCTTTCATCCTCAATACGGCCACCAGTTGATCTGGGCCAATCAGACCATTCTGGCGGCCGGCGGCAGCGGTCAGCTCTATCGCGAAACCACCAACCCTTCGGGCGCGACGGGTGACGGCCTGGCGGCCGCTTACCGGGCTGGGGCCCGCCTGGCGGATATGGAGTTGGTGCAGTTTCACCCGACCACGCTGTACGTGGCTGGCTCTACCCGGGCGTTGATATCCGAGGCGGTCCGGGGTGAGGGAGCCTACCTGGTGGATCGCACCGGCCAACGCTTTATGCAGGACTATCATCCGGATGGCGAATTGGCCCCCCGCGACGTGGTCAGTCAAGCGATCCAGCAACACCTTCGGTCCGAGGGTGGGAACTGCGTCTATTTGGATGTGCGGCACCTGGGCGGCGAAGCGTTCGCCAAGCGGTTTCCGTGGATCACCCGGCGCTGCGCCGAGTTCGGCATCGACGTGGGCCGGGACTTGATTCCGGTCAATCCGGGAGCGCATTATTCGATCGGAGGGGTGGTCACCGATCTGGATGGCCGAACGAACCTCGAAGGTCTACTTGCTTGCGGCGAAGCTGCCTGCAACGGCGTCCACGGCGCCAATCGCCTGGCCAGCAATTCGCTGCTGGAAGGCTTGGTCTTTGGGAGCATCGCCGGGCGCGTGGCTGGTGAAGCCGCCCGGGGCGCCAAGAAGGCGGGGCCGCCTGGCGGGATATCGAATCTGAATCCGCACTCCAAACGCACGGCACTGGATCTGGCCGACGTGGTCAACAGCCTCAAGAGCGTGATGTGGCGCAACGTCGGGGTGGTTCGCCAAGGCGAGCGCTTACGGGAAACGGTCGAAATCACTGAGTTCTGGGGCAAATTCGTGATGGACAAGACCTTCGACGAAGTCGGCGGTTGGCAAACCCAGAACCTGCTATCGCTGGCCCGGTTGACGGCCTGGGCGGCGGAGTTGCGGCGAGAATCGCTGGGCGTCCATCATCGCAGCGACGGACCTATCCCTCCGACGGCGGACCCGCCCGCCCACCTGGTGGTGGCCCGTTCGGATGATGGGCCGATGTTTTCATGGGTGGCCCCCGATTTTGAGATCGAGGCGGGTTGATGAGCTGGACCCGGTCATGGGGAATTGAACACGGCCT
>JBHHVM010000295.1:0-4842 GCA_046754265.1 Phycisphaerae bacterium | reverse complement strand
CGTCGCGTGCTGTGCTTCAGCGGCATCGGCAACCCGGCGGCGTTCGAGCGCAGCGTGGCTGAATTGGGTGCCACAGCCGCCGATCACCTGATTTTTGCCGACCACCACGACTACGATCAAGCCGACATCGAACGGATCATCGCGACCGCCCGGGGCTACGGCGTGGACATGGTGGTGACCACCGAAAAGGACGCCGTCAAACTTTCCACTGTGCAAGCCCCCGCTGGGTTGACGTTCGTCGCGGTGGTCATCGAGATCGACTTTATGGACGACGGCGGTACAATCCTGCAGCGGGTGCTGGACGACACGTTGGGTGGATTCGGCGGCGCCTAGACCCGGGAAACCCACGCCCGTGCAAATCGACGTGCTCATCTTCGGCGGTGGCGGGGCGGGCCTTTGGCTGCTGGACGAGCTGCACGGTTTGGGCCATCGCGTGTTGCTGGTCGAAGCCGCGGAGCTGGGCGCCGGTCAGACCGTAGCAGCCCAGGGCATCATCCACGGCGGAATCAAGTACACGCTGACCGGCCTGCTCACCGAATCGGCCCGGGCCATTCGTGAGATGCCTGAACTGTGGCGGCGGTGTCTGAATGGCGAGCGGCAGCCCGACCTCGGTGACACAACGGTTTTGGCGGGCTCCTGCTTTCTGTGGCGGACCGATTCGTTCAGTTCCAGGCTGGGCATGGTTGGGGCTCGCCAAGGCCTGCGCTCGAAAACCGGGTCGGTTCCGCCGGCGGAACGCCCGGACATCCTGGCACAGTGTCCCGGCGACGTGTTCCGCGTGGATGAGCAAGTCATCGATACGGTTGGGTTTCTGGGCTCCCTGGCCCGGCGGCATCGGGGACGCATCTTAAAGGTTCGTCCGCACGACGGGGCCTGTTTCCATACCGGGGTGGATGGGCGCGTCGAATCCGTGGAACTATTTGACTGCGATGACGCCCGGCTATCCATCAACCCCGGGCACGTCGTGCTGACGGCCGGTGCGGGCAACGCCGAACTTCGCCGGGCCGTCGGCCTGTCCGCCGAAATCATGCAGCGCCGTCCCCTGCACATGGTGCTGGTCCGTGGCAGGCTGCCGGCCCTGTTCGGGCATTGTGTCGATGGTGCCAAGACGCGGGTCACCATTACCTCCCACGCCGATGCGGCTGGTCGGACCGTCTGGCAGGTTGGCGGGCAGTTGGCTGAAGACGGCGTGGCCCTGACCGAAGGCGATTTGATCGAGCGGGCCCGAGGTGAACTTCAAGCGGTGTTGCCCGGTTGGGACCCGTCGGGCCTGGAATGGGCCACCTATCGCATAGACCGGGCCGAGGCCAAAACCCCGGGCGGGATCAGACCGGCCGGGCCGCAGTTGGATGTTCATGGCAACGTCGTGACCGTTTGGCCCACCAAGCTTGCGTTGGTTCCGCGGGCGGCTAAGCTCGTCGCCGAGCAATTGGGCCCGCCACGCGCCTCCGAACCGGGGCAACCCTTGGACGTTGGCGACTGGCCCGCACCTGACGTCGCCAAGCCCCCCTGGGAGGTGACAAACACTTGGCACCGCTGATCGAGAACATCTCGCCCATCGGTTTTGGAGCGTTCAAGATCGGGCGTAATCAAGGGATCAGGTATCCCCGGGGCTACGAATTGCCCGATGAGGCTGCGGTCGATCGCCTGCTCAACGGCGTGCTGGACCTGGGCATCAACTACATCGACACCGCCCCGGCCTACGGCCTGAGCGAACAACGCATCGGCAAAGCCTTGGCCCATCGCCGCGACGAGTTTTTCCTTTCCACCAAGGTCGGGGAGAACTTTCAGGACGGGCAATCCACCTTCGATTTTTCCGAGCACGCCGTCCGCAACAGCATTCACCGTAGCCTACAGCGCTTAGGGACCGAAGCGCTGGACCTGGTTTTTGTTCACGCCAACCGGCAGGACGTGGAGCTGTTGAACGGGACGGATGTCGTGCCGACCTTGCTGGCCCTGCGCGACGAGGGACACGTCAAGGCAGTGGGCTTATCCGCCTATACGGCTGAGGCCTTCGAGCAATCATTGGACTGGGCCGATGCGATCATGGTCGAATACCACCTCGACGATCCATCCGCTGAATCGGTCATATCAGCCGCCGCCGACAAAGACGTGGCGGTGATGGTCAAGAAAGGGCTGGCCTCGGGCAGATTGAAAGCTGATCGGGCCGTGGCGTTCGTCCTGTCCAACCCCTTGGTGAACAGCATGGTCGTCGGCGGGCTGAATCTGGACCACTTTCGTGACAATCTAGCCGTAGCCGCCCGGGTGCGCAGAGCCGGATCGACCGGTTGATCGGCGGTACGAAAAGATGAGTGCCATGGAGCGTCAACCGGCCGTGTTCTTCGATCGCGACAACACGCTGATCGAGGACCCCGGCTACATCAGCGACCCGGCGCAGGTCCACCTGTTTCCCGACGCGGCCCCGGCCATCGCCCAACTTCGCCGGGCCGGCTACCGGATCGTCATCGTCACCAACCAATCCGGCATCGCCCGGGGTTTGCTGGACGAGGATCAGTTGTCGGCCGTTCATCGCCGCCTGGGGGACCTCCTCAATCGGCAGGGGGCCTCGGTCGATGCGGTCTATTTCTGCCCCTATCTTGACAGCCCCGACGCAGTTGTGGCCAAATACCGTAAAGCATCGGCTCAGCGGAAGCCCGAACCGGGTATGCTGCTCCAGGCTGCCCGAGATTTGGACCTGGACCTGGAGCGGTGCTGGATGATCGGCGACGCCGAGCGGGACGTCCAAGCCGGTCGCCGGGCGGGTTGTCGCACCATTCTGCTGGCCCGCAACGGCACGGCCAACGACGCTCGGCGGGCCGGGCCCGATCACATGGTCGCATCGCTGTTGGAGGCTGCCCAAATGGTCGTCAAAACCGATGCCGAAACGTCGTCATCGGCCACACCGCCCGCCGACGCGACGTCCGATGTGCCGATTCAACCCGAGCCGATCGATGACGTTGACGATGAGGCTGTGAGCTTGCTGACCGATATCCGCGACCTGCTGGATCGGGCCCACCGTCTGAATCGCCAGCAGGATTTCTCGCTGCTACGTCTGGCGGGCACCCTGCTGCAAATGCTGGCCATCGTGGCGGGACTGTGGGGCCTGGCCGCCCTGTTTTCAGAAGGCCCGGGCGGTTCCACCCTGGCCATCGCCCGCTTCGCCCTGGCCGGCGTCCTGCAATTGATGACACTTAGTGTCATTCTGACGGACCGCAACCCCTAACGCCCGCCGGCGGACCTGCGGCTTGACGACCACAGAAAATAGAACGGTACGCCCACAGCCACGGTGGCCAAGCCCAGCAGCGATTCAGTCGGCCTAAGCCGCAGGGTGGCCCACATCACGCCGGCCGCTATCAGTAGATATAGAACCGGCACCCAGGGGTAGGGCTTGACCCGGTAGGGGCGCTCGCATTGGGGCTGCCGAACCCGCAGGACCAACACCGACGCGACTGCCAGGGCCGTGAAGACCATCAGGGCAAACCCGGCGTAGAGGAGCAATTGCTCGAATCGACCGCTGATGACCAGTACGGAAACCAGCACGCTTTGCAGGATGATGGACCGACCCGGCACCTGGCCAGTCTGCGTCGTCTTGCCGAAAAACGCCGGGAACACGCCATCTCGGGCCATCGCGTAATAGACTCGCGGCCCCGCCCATATCATGGCGCTGGCTGCCCCCACGATGGAGACGCACAGCATGATGGTCATCCAGCGCCCAGCGCGGATTCCAAATATCGCCGCGGCTGCTTTGTGAGCCACCGGTTCGATGGGGTCGGCAGCCAACTCCGCCATCGGCAGGACGTGCAGATAGACGACGTTGAGGCCCAGATACAAGACGGTGACACAAACAGTCGCCCAGATCGTGGCCCGGGGGACGCTGCGCTGCGGCTGCGACATCTCGCCGGCCAAGTACCCGGCGGCGTTCCAGCCCGAATAAGCGAACGTGACGAACAGGAAGGACACCAACACCGTGGAGGCCGTCCAGGACGGCGGTGCGCTCGGACTCGGCACCGGTTGCCCCGGGTCTTTGCTCATCACCAGCCCAGCCACGATCAAGACGCCAATCGCTCCGACTTTCAGCGCGGTCAGCAGTCGCTGCATCAGGCCCCCGACACCCACCCCTGCCACGTGGACGACCGTCAACAGCCACACCATGACCAGCCCAGCCACGCGTTCGTCCAACAGCATTCGCTGCCAGCCGGCCTGGTCGATGCCCGTCGCGGGAAACAGTTGCTGCAAATGGTTGGCGAATAGATGGGCGTTGGACGCAATGGCTGCGCTAAAACCGATGGTCAGCGACATCCAGCCGCTCAGAAACCCCGGCAGGGCGCCGAAGGCTTCGCGAATGTAGACGTATTCGCCACCGGCCCGGGGCAGGGCGGCCCCCAGTTCGCTGTAGCACATGGCCCCCATCAAGGAGAAGACCCCGCCGGCCGCCCAGAGCAGCAGAATGACGCCGGGCTGACCCAGGTCGCGGGCCATGAAGCCGGTGGTCCCGAAGATGCCCACCCCGATCATGTTGGACACGATCACGCAGGCAGCCGTGAAGGCGCCGACTCGCCGCGGCAAGGACTGCGGGCTGTCCACTAATCAACCTTGCGAAAGCGCATGAGGTAGTTTTCGGTCAGGTAGTCGATGTTCTCGCCCCGGTCGAGCAATTCAAAACCGGCCGCCTGAATCTCTTTGATGAACACGTCCTGCCCGGCCCGGACGTGGCCCAGCACCCACTCGCTGCTGGTGCCCGGAATGCGGATGAAATCCACCACCACCAGCTCCCCGCCGGACCTCATGGCCGAGTGGAGCGTAGCCAGTGTGCTCATGGGGTACTCGAAATGGTGATAGACG
>JBHHVM010000294.1:0-4847 GCA_046754265.1 Phycisphaerae bacterium | reverse complement strand
AACGGTCGGCCTTCATCCTGCGGGACGGGCATTTGCGATATGCCCAAGGTCCGCATACGTTGAGCCACATGGGCGATGGTCTCGTCTGCATCGGCCAACTGCACGACTTGTTCCTTGAACTGCACCAGGTCGGCCACGGTTCCCAGGCGGTCTTCGGAACTGAGAAAGCCCATGTCCTTCATCCACTCGTCGTCGAAACACTTGGAAAGATAGCGGTCAGCGGAATCGGGCAATATGCAGACCACCACCTTGCCGGGGCCCAGCTCGCGGGCGACCTGCAGCGCGCCGAAGACAGCGGTACCTGACGAACCGCCGGTCATGATCCCTTCCTCGCGCAGAAGGCGCCGGGCCGTCAGAAACGAATCGCGGTCCTCGACCTGCCGGACTTCGTCGATGACCGACAGGTCCAACGTGCCGACCATGAAATCGTGGCCGATGCCCTCCACCCGATAGATGGCCGGTGGCGACGGCTCGTGACCATGAAACATATCGTGGTAAATACTGCCGTAGGGATCGGGGCAGACCACCTTGATGGATCGGCCCGCCTCGGAGGCTTTTTCGCGCAGATACTTGGCCGCCCCGGAAATGGTTCCGCCGGTGCCCAGCCCGCCCACCAGGCAGTCGATCTGACCATCAGTATCCTCCCAGATTTCAGGCCCGGTGGTCAGGTAGTGCGCCTCGGGGTTGTCCATGTTGTAATACTGGTCGGTGTAAAACGCGTTGGGCGTCTCCCGGGCGATGCGTTTGGCGACCTCGACGTAGCTGTCGGGGTGATCGTGGTCCAGGTCGGTGCGGGTGATAATGACCTCGGCGCCCACGGCTTTGAGCATGCACACCTTTTCCTTGCTCATCTTGTCGGGCATGGCAAACACGCAGCGGTATCCGCGAACCGCGGCGGTCATGGCCAAGCCCATGCCCGTGTTGCCGGAGGTGCTTTCGACGAGTGTGGCCCCGGGCTTGATCAGGCCCCGCTCCTCGGCCCGCCTGATGATGTGAACGGCCATGCGGTCTTTGACCGACCCGCCCGGGTTAAGCTGTTCCATCTTGACCAGAACGGTGGCCATGCTGTCGTCGGCCATGCGATTCAGCCGAACCAGCGGCGTCCGTCCGATCAGCTCCAGGACGTTTTCATAAAACTTCATGGGCAATCCCTTGCGATGTGCTCATCCTGTGGCACCGATTTGTAACCGGTGAGAACGTCTTGCCCGACTCACTTCTGCGCAGCCAGTTGCTCCTGAAACAGTCGCCCCGTCTCAGCCAGGAAGTCCGCCAGCGGAACGTCGCCGGCGTCGACCTTGGCCAACAGCGACTTTTGGGCCAGGTATTCGGCGTTCTCAATGCCCGCCTTGCTTTGCAGCAGGCGCCAAGCCTTGCGCCGCTCCACGCAGAATAGCACCATCTGGCGGGAAAGGGCCAGCGTTCGCGGCGCGTCGCCACCCAGGTCAGCCTGGATGTAGACGCCGAAGTCCGGCACGTAGGACCGATGGGCCTGGTCCCGATACCGCCGGTTGATCACGTCGTCCTGGGTGATGCGGATCAGCATGTCGTCCAGATGGACCAGGGTTTGGGCCTGTTGATCATCGATGCGCTTAAGGTGCCGCCGGAAGCGGGCCTCGGTCGCCGCGAAATGGGCCACGGTGTATTTGTAGCGTTGCTTGGTGGACTTGAACTGCGTCTGCCACCAGTCCGTCTTGAGCGAAGGATTGCCCTTCAGATCGAAGGCCTCGGAATAACGCTCCCCCGCGGAGGGGTTGAAGACGAACTCGGGCATACCCCGTGAATCGCGAATACTCTTGGCCTGCACCGAAGCCACGTCGTCGGCCACGCCGTGTTCGGGCTGGCAGGTGGTAAAGCATTGGAAAAAAGCGGTCCCGCGATACTCCAGCCCGTCGAGAATCGCCTTGTAAACCTTGGCGGCGTTGGCCAGCGACACCTGGGCCACAAACGGCGAACCATGACCGGACGTGAAGATTTCCGCCACGTTCTTCTTTTCGATCAACTTGCCCTGGGTGGCCAATCCGATCTGATTCATGTCGAACCCGCCGGTCAACGGGGAGGAGTCGGAGTTTTGTCCCCCGGTGTTGGAATACACCTGCGTATCGAGCATGAGGACCTTGACGTTGGGCCGGTTCTGCAGCACCACCTTGGAGACGTTCTGGAATCCGATGTCGCCAAAACCTCCGTCGCCGCCGATGGCCCAGGCTTTGGGCAATTCCCTGACTTCCAGGTCGGTCATTAGCGTGTCGGTAAAGTGGGTGTAGTCGAAGTAGTCCTGTTTGCCGATGACCTCGGAATCCCGCCCCAACAGGGCACCAGCCAACCGTTCGGGGACGATGGACCGCCGGGCATGATCCATGATGAAGCTCTCGCCCAGAATCCACGTAACGGTAGCCCCGTCCTGGAAGAGGGAGTTCATCCAGGGATAGGGGTGGGGATTGTTGGGCGGGGTGGACCCGTACACGGTGTTGCAGCCGGTGCTGGCCCCCATGGCCATGACCGACATGCCGTTGGACAATCGCCCATCGACGGCCTGCAGTTCTTTGTGATTAAACGCGTCCTGCCGCATGACAGCCACCAGGGCGTCAATCACCGCTCGGTCGCTCAGCTCTCCATGGGTGTCGAGCCGCCCGGCCGTGTCCGCTTCATCCTCACCGCCCAAACCCATGACCGCGTGGGCCACCGCCCGGCGGAACAGGTTGTATTGCTCCGGACTTTTCTCGTTCAGCGCCGCCAGCTTGGCCGCCCCGTCCGCCTCGAGCCGGTCCGCTAGCACTTTGAGCCGGTCCGCCTTGGCGTGATACAGGGGCCTCATGTAGGCCTCGGTGACCGATGCCAAGGCCCGCAGAATGCTCTTTTCACCGCAGCCGGCGCAGGCTCCGTCGCCCGAAGCCAACGCTTCGTAGTTACGCCGCACCATCAGGTGATTCCGCAGCGCCGCCGCCCGCGAATCCTGCGGGCTTTCGTTGTCGTACAGGCCCAGGTATTTGGGGCCTGTATCGGGCAACAGGTCGAAGAACCCCTGGGCCGAGGCGTAGAGGGTGTTGAGTCTTTCGCTGTCGTCCTCCATCTTCAGGGCCTGGTGGTCGCCGCACTCGGTCACGCACTCGGCACAACCCTTGCACAGGTCGGACACAAAGATGGCGAACAGCCCGCCGCCGCCGGCGTTTTTCTTTTCCAGGCTCGAAAAGATGGCGTGCGATTTGGAATAAGCCAGCGGAAGAATGTCCACGATGCCGAACAATTCCTGCTTGGCCTGATCGGAGACCTGGGGCAGGGCCCCGATTTCTTGCCGGACCAGGTCCTTGAAGGGCACCCGCTCTTTGGCTTTGACGGTCTCGATCATGCGGGCGCGCAATCGAGATTCCACGTCGGGCACGGCCGACAGCAGTTTTTCCCGATCGTCCGCATCGGTCACGTAGTTGCCCACGGCCGTCCGCAGCACCGTGCCGACGTCTTGGGCGGTGTTGGGCAGGGCTGTGTCGGGGCAGGCGGCGATGCACTCCATGCATTGGGTGCAATTCTCGGCGATAAAGACGGGCGTCTCGCGGCGGGCGACGTACTTGGACGCGGTGGCCCCGGTTGCCGACGCCATGACGCCGACCGACGACAGCGTGGACGCGGGCTGGTGGTAGCCCAAGCCCGCCCGAAACTCCTTGTCAAAAGTCTCCATCCGAAAGACCGGAGGCCTTTCGTCTTGCCCGTCAGCCGGGGCGCATTGATTGCACCAGCTTTCACTCTGACCGTTCCCGTTTTGCGGCAACAAGGGCAGACCGCGCATGCTGGAGCGGTCCGCCGCCTCGACGGGCCCATAAGGCACCTGCTGCACGCGGTCGAATCCGTCCTTCATCACCTGCATGTTGGCTTCGACCACGGCTTCGCCGAAGCGGCCGAACTTCTTTTCGTATTGGGCCCGGACGACTTTTTCGTAGTGTTCCTTCTGGATACCGTTGTGTTCCAGCAGCGGCGAGACGCGGAAGAACGCCCCCAGGAAGGCGTTGCCCTGCATACGAAGCTGCAAGTCGGGCCTGGGCGTCGCCTTGCGGGCGATGTCAAAGCCCGGCAGCGTGTAGATGCGGATCTTCTTGTCGATGATGTGCTGCCGGTACGCCTGAGGAATGCGCTCCCAGGCCTGCTCGGGCGACTCGGCCGATTCCCACACGAACGCCCCGCCGTCGGTCAACCCGTCGAGGGGATTACTGTGGGTAAAGGCCTTGGGGTCGCAGCACAGCACCACACTGACGTGGCGCAGGTCGCAGTTGACGCGAATTCGCTCGGGGGCCACCACCAGGAAGTAGTTGGTCGGGGCGCCCTTTTTCTCCGAACCGTACTTGGGGTTGGCACTGACGTGCAGCACCTCGGTGAGTTGGCCCGATTCATCGTGCAGGTTGTCGCGCTGGGCGATGTATTCGCCGAATTTTCCGATGATCTCGCCCAGGTTCTTGCCGGTGGTGATCATGCCCCACCCGCCGATGGAGTGCAGCCGCACGGCAATGGCTCCGTCGGGCAGCAGCGAGGGCGTGGCCGACGATTTGACCTCGTAGGGGTGGTCGATACCCAGCGCGAAATAGGACGCGCCGTCTTCGGCGCGTTGGCCGTCTTTCCGGGCGATGGCGCCGGTGACGAATTCATAGGCTCCCAAAATGCCTTCGGGTCTAAAATCGCGCGAACCGAGCCCGTAGACCCCGCCGAACAGGCGCGGGGTCTGGTCCACGGAGATACCCGGTATGCCCGGCGGCTGCGGGTTGTGGTCGGTGTGAAGCGCTTTGCTCAGCGCCGTGCGGATGTCGCGTCCCAGCGGGTTGTCGCCCGACAACGGCTCGTCGGTGCGTTCCAGGACGATCACGTTG
>JBHHVM010000293.1:0-4854 GCA_046754265.1 Phycisphaerae bacterium | reverse complement strand
GACTCGTCCCAGCAGCACATAGGGCAATGCGGTGTTGGGTTGTTGGCCGATGGCGGCGCGATAGGCCCGGCGAGCGTCGGCCAGGCGTTGGACCCGCTGGTAGCTTTGGCCCAGTAGCACATTGACGTCGAAACCGCGGCGGTCAGCGGGCACCGATTCGAGCAGCGCGATGGCTTTATGGGGTTGGCCTCGATCGACATGCTCGCGGGCCCGAGTCAGCGGCGACGGATCGGCCTTAGCTTGTGCCAGGGTGGCCTGTCCGGTTGCGCCAAACAGACCGGCGATGCAGAAGATGAACGCGTAGCGCCGCATGGTGGCCAATTGCTCCGCACATCTTTTAGCGGGGTGCGGCTCGAGGGACAAGACCACTTGGCCCGGGGGAAGGCGAAAACACTCGACACGAAGGAAAACGACCGGCCACCAGGGGCCGGTCGTGCCGTGATGATCTATCGCGTACCCCGAATGCCAGCAGTTGCTAGTCGATGCCAATTCGGGACGTCATCGCCGTTGGAGCATCCGCGCGAACTGAAGTTCGCGGCTCGTTACGATGCAATATCAATGAGACGCTCGGCTAGGTGGCGTCCGCCCCTTCGCCGGCGGCCACCGTCTCACCCGCCTCGGCCGGTGGGGCGTCGATGGCTTCGAAGAACAGCACGGGCAGGTCATCTTCGGTGGGCGGCGGCTTGACCGAGACCACCACGCGGTTCTTGCCTTCAAACTCGTTGCGGAGCATGCCCTCGGAGAGAGCGTCCTCGACGTATTGCTCGATCGCCCGCCGCAAGGGCCTGGCCCCGAACTTCTCGTCGGTGCCCCGCTCGATGAGGAAGTCCTTGGCTTCGGCGGTCAACTCCAGCTCCATGCCCTTCTCTTGGAACCTTTCAGCCAGCTTGCCGACTTCCAGATCAATGATCTGGGTCAGGTCGTCGTGGGTCAGCTTATGGAAGACCACCACCTCATCGACCCGGTTGAGAAACTCGGGACGGAAGTATTGTTCCATTTCGGACTTGAGGGTCTCCTTCATCTTGTCGTAGGAGACGTCGCCGCCGCGTTTCTGGAATCCGAACGTTTCCTGGTGGGTGATCTTCGACGCCCCGATGTTGCTGGTCATAATCAGGATGGTGTTCTTGAAGTCCACGTGCCGGCCGAACGAGTCGGTCAGCCGCCCCTCCTCCATGATCTGGAGCAGCATGTTGAACACGTCGGGGTGTGCTTTTTCAATCTCATCCAGCAACACGACCGAATAGGGCCGGCGTCTGATGCGCTCGGTCAATTGGCCTCCCTCTTCGTAACCCACGTATCCGGGAGGGGCGCCGATCAGCCGCGAGACGTTGTGCTTTTCCATGTACTCGGACATGTCCAGGATCATCAGCGCATCGGGATCGCCGAACATGAACTCGGCCAGGCACTTGGCCAGGTAGGTCTTGCCCACACCGGAAGGCCCGATGAATACAAAGCTGCCCATAGGCCTGTTGGGGTCTTTTAACCCGCTGCGCGACCGGCGCACCGCCCGCGATATGGCTGAAACCGCTTCTTGTTGGGACACGACGCTCTTGTGCAGCTCTTTCTCCAGGCCCAACAGGCGCGTGGCTTCGTTCTTGTCCAGGCGGGTCAGCGGAACGCCGGTCATGGTGCTGACCACTTCGGCGATGATCTCTTCGTCGACCACGCCGTCGATTTCCTTGGATCGATCGCGCCACTCGCGGGTGACCTGTTCCTTTTTCATCTTGAGCGATTCGGCTTGGTCGCGCAGCTCCGCGGCCCGTTCGTAGTCGGCGATTCGGACAGCCTCGTCTTTTTCCGCCGCCAGGTGGTCGATGTCTTTTTCCAACTGGGACAGGGTGGGCGGCTTGGTCATGCTCTTGAGCCGCAAGCGGGCACCGGCCTCGTCAATCACGTCGATGGCTTTGTCGGGCTGGACCCGGCCCGGGATGTACCGGCTGGACAGCTCCACCGCCTGCTCGATGGCGTCATCGGCGATCTGCACCCGGTGGTGGGCTTCGTAGCGGTCCCGCAGCCCCTTAAGAATCGCGATAGTCTCGTTCTTGCTGGGGGCTTCGACCAGGATTTGCTGGAAACGGCGTTCCAAGGCGCCGTCCTTTTCGATGTACTTGCGGTATTCGTCCAGCGTGGTGGCCCCGATGCATTGGATTTCACCCCGTGACAGGGCCGGCTTGAGCACGTTGGAGGCGTCGATGGCACCCTCGGCGCCACCTGCGCCGACCAGCGTGTGCAGCTCATCGATAAACAGGATCACGTTGCGTGCCCGGCGGACTTCGTTCATCACCGCCTTGATGCGCTCTTCGAATTGGCCGCGGTACTTGGTTCCCGCCACCATCATGGCCAGGTCCAGCACCACGATGCGACGGTCGGCCAGCAATTCGGGAATGTCGTTGTTGATGATCTTCTGGGCCAGCCCTTCGACGATGGCGGTCTTGCCCACGCCCGCTTCGCCCAACAAGACGGGATTGTTCTTTTGGCGGCGGCATAGCACCTGGATGATTCGCTCGATCTCGCGCTGGCGCCCGATGACCGGATCCAGTTTGTCCTCTCGGGCCAGGTCGGTCAGGTCACGCCCGAACGAATCCAGCGCGGGCGTTTTGCTCTTGCCCTTCTTGCTTTCACCGGCAGCGATCGGCGGACCTTCCTCCGACTCGCCGCTGGCCCCCAGCAGGTTGAGCACTTCTTCGCGCACCTCTTCCAGCTTGAGCCCCAGGTTCATCAACACCTGGGCCGCCACCCCGTCCTGCTCGCGCAGCAACCCCAACAGCAGGTGCTCGGTGCCGACATAGTTGTGGTTGAGGTTTCGAGCTTCCTCGATGGCGTATTCGATCACCTTCTTGGCCCGGGGCGTCTGCGGCAGTTTGCCCATGGTCACCATGCTGGGACCGCTCTTGACCAGCTTTCCACCTCGAGGCGGACCTTGCGCAGGTCCACTTCCAGGTTCTTGAGCACATTGGCCCCAACGCCGGAACCTTCTTTGACCAGGCCCAGCAGAATGTGCTCGGTCCCGATGTATTCGTGGTTGAACCGCTGGGCCTCTTGATTGGCCAGGGCCATCACCTTCCGCGCGCGATCCGTGAACCGCTCGAACATGCCAACATTCTCCTCGTGGCTGGGCTTGGGTTTCCCCAGCCTGTCCGACTTCAAAAGGCAGATCTACGGGCGACCTGCCCACCCCATTGTAGGACGCCGCGGCACAAAAAGCGGGCTCATCCGAGCCCGATCGACCGTCCGCAGAGCGTGACGCCGATCGCTCTGCAGCCGGGCTGGAGTGTAGCAGCAAGCCTGGGTTCCGGCAAGCAAACCGGCACTCGGAGCCCCTACGGCCTGTTTCAAGTATCGGTTGGGGCCCTGCCGGGCTGCACCTGGGCCCGGCATCAAATGATCGACCTAAAAGAACACCCGTCGAAGGCAGTCAGACGGCTACTATCGGCCCCCCAAGGCATGCCCGCCGACCGGTTGGACGGCTCGGCATGCCGCGCGTCGAATTGAAGCCCTAGATCCGGTCCAACCGCAGCCGCCTACGCTCATTCTTTCCGGTCACCCGAATGGTGGCTCGTCCTTCCAGGAGGTCGACGATCATCGGACCCACGGCGCCGAACCGCCATCCTTGCTCCAGGGGCGATGGGGCTCCTGTCCCGCGGATGTGGTGTCGCAACATCTGGCGAATGGTCTGCTTGGTGGCCAGCAGTGCGTAGGCCAGGCTGTGTCGCTGGCAGTAGTCCCGCAGGACCGCGGTCAGCAGGGCGGTCAAGGCTTGCTCGTCCGGAGTTTCTTCCACGCTGGCGGGCGGCGTCGGCCAATCCTCTCGGGGCACGGCCAGCCCTCGCTTGACGGCATCGACCAGGTCCTGGACCGCGCTGCGCCGCAGTTGCATGCCGCGTAATGAACGAATCTGTTCAACTTGGACCCAGCCGTGCCGGGCGATTTCCACCAGCAGGTGATCTTTCAGTAGCACCCTGGCGGGCCTGTTATGTTTGTGCGCCAGGCGCTCGCGGGCCTCCAACAGTTCCATGGCCACCGCCAACTTCTGGCCGCTCATCGAGCCCAACCCCTTGAGCCGAAACAGCCGATCCTCCTTGGGGAGTTGATATGTTTCCACCTTCTCGAACCGGGCGAACTCCTGCCTGGCCCAATCAGATCGTTTCGTCTTTTCCAGCCGGTCTACCAGCAGCCGATGCGCCGCGGGCAAATAGGCGACGTCTTCCACCGCGTAACGGCGCTGCTCGGGTGACAAAGGTCGTCGCCGCCAGTCGGTCAACGTTTGGGACTTGTGCAAACGGATCTTTAACAGCCCGTGGAGCAAGCGGGCCAGGCTCAGCGGGTGGTCGCAGGTGACCAACCCGGCTGCGAGCTGCAAGTCAAACACGTTGGCGGGGACTTTGCCTGTCAGTTGATGGCACAGAGCCATGTCTTCCAGGCCGGCGTGGACGATGACTTCAACGGCTGGGTCGATTACGAGATCCCAGACACAGGAGGTGTCCAGGTCGGCCAGCGGATCGATCAAGGCCACTTCTTCTTCGGTGGCCATTTGAATCAGGCAGGCTTCCCGGGCGTAGCTGTCCTCCATCACGAACTCGGTGTCGAAGGCGAACCGCCCCGCCTGGGCCAGTCGATCGCAAAAACTGTGCAGGCGGTCCGACTCGGTGATCACCGTCGGACTGAGATGCTTGGCTACATGATCCAATGCGCCACGCCTCGGGTCACGGGTTTCTGCAGGCCCGCAAGGGTTTTCGGCGGCCCCAGGCCATCACCGGCATCGCCCGCCGGGTCGGCCGCCTTTCGGGGCCGCACGCACCACGTCCCCGGCAGGATTCGAACCTGCAACCTTTGGCTCCGGAGGCCAACGCTCTA
>JBHHVM010000292.1:0-4861 GCA_046754265.1 Phycisphaerae bacterium | reverse complement strand
GCCCGCTTCCTCATCGTCGGGACGGCCGGCCATATCGACCACGGCAAGACCTCCCTCATCCGGGCTTTGACCGGCACCGACACCGACCGGCTTCCCGAAGAAAAGCGCCGCGGCATGACCATCGAGCTTGGCTTCGCCCAATGGGCTGACGGCGGGCTCCGCTTCGGCGTGGTCGATGTGCCGGGCCACGAACGTTTTGTCCGCACCATGGTGGCCGGGGCCACCGGCATCGACCTGGCCCTGCTGGTCATCGCCGCCGACGACTCGGTCATGCCCCAGACCGTCGAACACGTCGAAGTGCTGGACCTGCTGGGCGTGACCCAGGCCGTCATAGCCCTGACCAAGTGCGACCTGGCCGACGCCGAACTGACCGAACTCGTAGCCCAGGACGTGCGCGAATTAGTGGCTGGGACCACGTTGGCCGGTTCCCCAATCGTGCCGGTCTCCTCGTTCACCGGCCAAGGCCTGGACGACTTGCGACGGGCCCTGGTCGCCACCGCTCGAAAAGTGACCCAACGTGACACCCAAGGCCCGTTCCGCATGGCCATCGACCGCATCTTTACCGTTCAGGGCCGGGGTACCGTCGTCACCGGTTCGGTGATGCAGGGTCAAGTCGCTGAAGGCGACCCGTTGGAGCTATGGCCCGAAGGTACCCGTTGTCGCGTTCGCTCTCTCCAATCCCACCACGATACCCAGGCCATGGTCCAAGGCGGCCAGCGGGCAGCCATCAACCTCAGCGGCGTCGATAGACAACGCATCACCCGCGGCTGCGAATTGGCCGGCCCCGGGTACTTGCGCCCCACGCACATCCTGGACGTCGAGCTGCGCTGTCTGTCCACCGCCACCCGCCCCATCAAGAACCGCAGCCGACTTCGCCTCTGCCTGGGCACCCGCGAAGTCATGGCCCGGGTGGTGACCGCAACGGGCCAACCGCTCGAACCCGGGGCCCGCGGTTTCGTTCAGTTTCGCTTGGGCCAGAACGTGACAGCCGACTTCGGTCAGCGCTTCATCGTCCGCAACGAGTCAGCCACGCGCACCCTCGGCGGTGGGATCATCCTCCGGCCCAGCCCCTTGCGGCGACGCATTCGCGGTGACGCCCAGCAAGCCAACTTGGTCACGCTCAAAACCGGGCAACCCGCAGAACGCGTCGGACAAGTGCTGGCCTTCTATGGCTTCCAACGCCCCGACGACCTGTGCATCGCGGCCGAAGCGGGCGTCCACCCCGACGAGGTGGGCGGCTGGATCGACCAGCTGCGGCAGGCGGGACGATTGAGCGCCATCGGCGCGGGCCAAAACCCGATCGAGGTCATGGATCAAGTGGTCGGGGCTACCTTGGAGCGGGCCCTCCGTTGGCTGGACACCTATCACCGCACCCACCCCGACGAACCCGGCGCCGGCGCCGATGCCTTCATGGGCTATCTGGATCGCAAGAGCCGCAAAGGTCTGGGCCGGGCCCTGCTCGATCGGCTGATCGAGTCCCAGGCCGTACGCATCCAGGGGCGCTACGTCTGCCATCCCGACCACGCCCCAGCCCTGTCCGCCCAGGACCAGCGCGTCCTCGCCGAAATCCTCGACGAGTACGACAAGGGCGGCTTTCGACCGCCCGCCCTGACCGAGTTGAACGTCGCCCGCACCGCCAACGCCCAGCGCATCGCCAAGCTCGTCAAAATCGCCGTCGCCACCCAGCAGTTGGTCGAGATCGACAAAAAACTCTATCTGCACGCCGATTGGGACGGCCGCCTCCGCCGGACCGTCGAGCGGCTCATCCAAACCGGCCAAGACGCCTCCGTCTCCAACATCAAGCAAGCCCTGGATTCCAGCCGCAAGTACGTGGTCCCTATGCTCGAATACCTGGACCGGGTAAAGTTCACCCGGCGAGAAGGCGACCGGCGGGTCCTGTGCGAGACGAAACCGTGAGCGCCAAGAAACAAGACACCCTAGCCTCACTGCCCGCCGTTGGGACGTTGCTGGAGCGCGACGACGTCAAAGCCTGGATCGAACCCTATTCGCGACCGGCTGTGGTCGGCGCCTTGCGCGATGCCATCGGCGCCCTTCGGCAACAGGTTCTAACCCGGCGCCCCCCCGGGAAGGTCACCCTCGAGTCCGTCCTGGCCGAGGCCCGCAGGCTGCTGACCATCCGCCAAAGGCCCTCGCTCAAAAAAGTGGTCAACGCCACCGGCATCGTTCTGCACACCGGCCTGGGCAGAGCGCCGCTCAGCGCCGCCGCGGTTCAAGCCATCGCCGACACCGCCGCCGGCTACACCAACCTGGAGTTCGATCTGGACACAGGAAAGCGCGGCAAGCGACAGGTCCATGTCGCCGAGTTGCTGGCCCGCCTGACCGGGGCGGAGTCCGCCACCGTGGTCAACAACAACGCCGCCGCCACGTTGCTGATCCTAAACACCCTGGCCAAGGGGCGCCAAGTCGTCGTCTCGCGAGGTCAACTCGTCGAAATCGGCGGCAGCTTTCGCCTCCCCGACATCATGTCCGCCAGCGGGGCTGTCCTCCGCGAAGTCGGCACCACCAACCGCACCCGCATCGCCGATTACGCCGACGCCATCGACGAAGACACTGCCGCGTTGATGCGGGTTCACACCAGCAACTACCGCGTGGTGGGCTTTACCGAAGATGCCTCCATCGACCAGCTCGTCGAATTGGCCCATCGACACGACCTGCCCGTCATCGACGATCTGGGCAGCGGAGCCCTCCTGGACTTCTCCCAATTCGATCTGCCGCCCGAGCCGGGCGTGTGTGCCTCCATCGGCGCAGGCGTCGACCTGGTCTGCTTCTCGGGCGACAAACTGCTCGGCGGGCCCCAGTGCGGCATCATCTGTGGACAGGCCCAATGGATTCGCCGCCTCGAAGCCAACCCCCTCATGCGCACCTACCGCGTCGGCAAACTGACGCTCCTGGCCTTAGAAGCCACCCTCCGTGAATACGTGGACCCCGAGCGGGCTGCCCAACGCATCCCCACCCTGGCCCTGCTATGCCTCGACGAGGATACCCTGGCCGCCCGGGCCGAGCTGCTTTGTGAGTGCCTCTCAAAGGCACTGCCCGACGAAAACTTCATCGTGTGCAGCGACGTCTCCTACGCCGGCGGAGGCTCACTCCCAGCCAACGCCCTGGAGACGGTCGTCGTCCAATGGCGACCCGCCACCCTCAGCGTCGACCAGGCCATCGCCCGACTGCGCGCCGCCCACACCCCGGTCATAGCCCGAATCCGCGAAGACGCCGTCCTATTCGATCTCCACACCTTCGACGAATCCGAATTCGAAGCCGTCAAGTCAGCCCTCGAGTTCGCTCTGGAAGGGTAGGTCGAATCATCGACCCATGTAGGGTCCGCTGTGCGGGCCAAGCGCTTGGGTGGCACGGTCTCGCGCAGCGAGGCCGTGGATAGCGCCGTCCCGTGTCACTGGTGCAAAACACAGCCTGACTTCGTCAGACCGTGCCACGCGCCGACAACGCAACCGACCAAGTTTTTCTTGGTGATCCTTAGTGTCTTGGTGTCTTTGTGGTAGGACGTTGTCCCGCTGTGGGGCTACCCAAGCTTCCCCTGAATCCAGTCATGAGCCCGCTCCACAGCCGCCGGCACCGCGTCGGGCTTGCTCCCACCCCCCTGGGCCATGTCGGGCCGGCCTCCGCCCTTGCCGCCTACGATCGGAGCGATCTCCTTGATTAAGTCCCCAGCCTTGAGCCCTTTGGCGACCGCCGCCTTGCTCATGCCCGCCACCAGCGTCACCTTGTCGTTCGTGGCTGACACCAGCAGACACGCCGAAGCCTCGGTCTTGTTCCGCACCCAGTCGATCCCCCCGCGAAGGGCATCGGAAGGCCCAGCCGCGACCTGACCGACCACAATCGTCACCCCGCCGACCGTCTTGGCCTCCGCCAATAGTTGCTGCACCTGCTCCAACACTTCCTGACCCACGTCAGCCGACTTCCGCTTGGCCTGCTCCTTGGCCAACTTCTGTAACTGGGCCAGCCGACCTCGAATTCGCTCGCGAACCACCACCGGAATCACGGCCTCGGTGACTTCCTTCTGCAGTTCACCAACCAATGCGCCCAAATCGGCAGAGGGGTGTTGACCCGCTGCCGATTCTGTCGAAGCCGCCGCCCCGGCTGCATCTTTCAAGAGCGCCTCAACCCGTTTAATCAACGCCTCGCCGCGGGCCACAGCCTCACCCGCCGCCTGCCCACTAATCCCCACCACCCGCCGAACGCCCTTGGCCACACCTTCTTCGCCAATCAAAACAAACCGCTCCACTTCACCGCTGTTCTGTAGATGCGTCCCCCCGCAGAACTCGACCGAATACGCCATCCACTGCGGATCGTCAGGTTTTTGCAGCATGGCTTCGATATCCGCCCCAATCGACACCACCCGCACTTTGTCGGGATACTTCTCCCCAAACACCGCCCGCAACGTATTGATCTTCCGAGCCTCAGCCTGATCCACTTCCCGCGTATAAACCGGCAACGTCGCCGCGATCTGCCGATTCACCAACCCCTCGATCCGCTCCAACTCGTCCACCGAAACGGGTTTATTGTGCGAAAAATCAAACCGAGTCTTCTCCGGATCAACCAAAGAACCCTTCTGCTGAACGTGATCGCCCAACACTTCTCGCAGAGCCCAGTTCATGATGTGTGTGGAAGTGTGGTTCTGCATGGTAGGGCGACGTGATGACTCTTCCACGCAGACCTCACACGCCTGGCCGGGGTCAATTCGTCCCTGAGTCAGTATGCCTCCGTGAATGATGGTATTTCGTTCGGCGCGCCGCACAAACCGGATTTGAGCTTCCCCCGTCTCAGTGCTGACAACCCCTGTGTCTCCTACTTGACCCCCTTGTTCTACATAAAAGCATGTGCG
>JBHHVM010000291.1:0-4865 GCA_046754265.1 Phycisphaerae bacterium | reverse complement strand
GAAGAACCCGTCCGGGCTGGCAGAGTAAGGCAATTGGAGCAACGGTCGGCGGGCCGCGCGGACCGACGAATGATCATGGCTTTGATACACCCCAGTTCAATCCGACACCGACTTTTTGGTTCACACCTGCTGATCGGCGCCATCGGCGTCGGCATGTTGTTGGTCGCCCTGGGCACCACGCTGTGGATGCGAGCCCACGTCCTTGAACTGGCCAATTTGCGGAGCCCGACCGCGCAGGCCGCGACTTCGCTGTATGGCGGCGTGGAGAGTTCGCTCGCGGCGTTGCGGGGGTGGCTTGTACTGGGCGACCCAGCTTTCAAGGAGGAGCGTTGGAGAGCCTGGCGCGAGCGAATTCGGCCCACTATGAAACAGTTACAGAATCTTGGACGCTGCGATCATATGGCCAACGAGCGCCAATTGCTTGCAGATATCCAAGATTGCCTTGAGGATCTCGACGAAGCCCAATGGTGGATTGAGGACGTCGCCCAGTCGATGGGTAATGAACCCGCCAAGGCACTATTCAACAATAAAGTCGATGCCATCGCCCAGGTCATCTTCACCCAAACCACAGCCTTGATCGACATCGAGAAAAACAGGCTGACCCGTCCCTCGTCCCAGGCGGTGTTGGGGATCATGGCCGACTTTCGCGGGTCGTTTACGCGATCCTGGAAACAACTGGGTGATATTGCGTTTGACCTCGAAGCCGGTTCGAGCCGGGCATTCGGTGCGGCGTTGCATACGGCCCGTTCACGCTTGGAGGAATTGCATTCGGTTGGCCACACTTTGGACCCCGATCAGCAAGAGCTCGTCAATGCGGTCGTCCAGGAGTTTGAAGCCTATCAAGCCTGCGCCGATGATGTCATAGCCGTCAGTGAATCAGAGCGCTGGAACATCGCTCGTTACCTGTTTTCCACCGACGCAGCGCCCCTGGCCAGGCGGGCTAATGTCCTGGTTAAACGTCTTTCCGATAACCAAGCCCGACTCATGCGTGAATGCGCGGCGGCGGTGACCTCGATCAGCAACCAGGCGATAGGCATTTCGTTGGGGCTTATCGCCTTGACCATACTGATGGCCTGTCTGGTCTCCAACCGCGGGGCTAAGCAGATCACCCAGCCTATCGCCTCGTTGCTCAATGCGACTCGCCGTTTGGCCCGCGGCGAGCTGCGGGACGACATTCCCGTCGGTCGAAAAGACGAATTGGGGCAACTCACGGCTGCGTTCAACGCCATGCGGTCGGAGTTGGACGCCGTGGCGTTGGATCTAAAGTCCCAGAAATTCGCCCTGGACGCCCATTCCATTGTGGCCATGACCGACGCCCGGGGTCGAATCACCTATGCCAACGACAAGTTTTGCCAGATAAGCCAGTACTCCCGAGAGGAACTCGTCGGACAAGACCACCGCATGATCAACTCCGGTCTTCATCCCCAGGCTCTATTCGCGGATTTATGGAGCACGATCCAGGATGGCCGGGTTTGGCACGGTGAACTCCGCAACCAGCGAAAGGACGGCACCTACTACTGGGTGGATTCCACGATTGTGCCGTTCAAGAACAAGTCGGGGATCATTACGCAATATGTGGCCATCCGAACCGACATCACCCAGCGCAAAGAAGTGGAAGAGGCCCTGCTTGGGGCCAAGAACGCCGCTGAATCGGCGAATCAGGCCAAAGGTCAGTTCCTGGCCAACATGAGCCATGAAATCCGTACGCCGATGACGGCCATCCTGGGCTTTGCCGATATTCTGGCGGACGAAATCATTGACCCGGGGCAGGTCGAAGCCGTGTCCAGCGTCCGGCGGAACGGTCAACACCTGCTGCACGTCATCAACGACATTCTGGACCTATCCAAGATCGAGGACGGCAAGAGGAGCGTAACCCTCGAGCCCTGTTCGGTCGGCCAGGTGCTTGAGGACGTGTGCGCCTCGTTGCGACCTCGCGCCCACGCCAAAGGCGTGGACTTGTTGACCGAAATGAGCCCCGATGTTCCCGACCTTGTCGAAACGGATTCATCTTGTCTACGGCAGATCCTTTTCAACATCATCGGTAATGCGGTCAAGTTTACGGCTCAAGGCCAAGTCAGCATCGCCGTGCAATATCTGGAGAAGAAGGATGGGCCTGTCGTGCAGTTTGAGGTCATCGATACGGGCTGCGGGATCACGGCCGACCAAGCCAAAAAACTGTTCGAGCCGTTCGTGCAGGCGGACGAGTCCATGGCCCGGAATTACGGCGGGACCGGGTTGGGCCTGGCCATCAGCAGGCAACTGGCCAGAATGCTCGGCGGAGACATTGTGATCGTCGAGACCCCGCCCGGGCAGGGCAGCCATTTCCGGATCACCGTCAGCGGCGTGGCGATTGAGGATTCCTCGCCGATGCCCCGCGTGGAAAAGACCAGCGGCGGGCGAAACCCATCCGTGAATGGGCCGGTGGGCGACGCGGGACTGCCTTGCCGCATTCTTCTGGCCGAAGATGGACCGGACAATCAACGCCTCCTATCGCTGATCCTCAGTAGGGGTGGCGCCGAGGTGACCATTGTGGAGAACGGCAAGCAGGCACTCGAAGCCGTCTCGAAAGCCCAACAGCTCGAGGAACCATTCCACATCCTGCTCATGGACATGCAGATGCCGGTCATGGATGGGTACACGTCCACGCGCGCACTTCGCGAGCGGGGCTACACCGGCCCCATCATTGCCCTGACCGCCCACGCCATGGTGGGCGTCCGAGACAAGTGCGTGGCGGCAGGTTGCGATGATTTCGCGACCAAGCCGATCGATCGCCGGGAACTGTTCGCCACAATCAAACGGCACCTCCAACCCACCGCCTGAGCCACCGTTTCCTGAAGACGTCCGCACCTGGCGGGAGCGTCACTCTGATCCGCTCGCATTGTCCCGGTGCATAGCCCAGCCTAGAATGCCCCCGACGCCAAAGTCGGTGGGTTCCCATGCGCTATGGTCGGCTCGACATCTTTGTTGCCCTTTGCATGGGGGCTTGGTTGTTGCAGGCCAACATCGGCTGCCTCAGCGAACAATCGTTTCGCATGCAAGCCCGGGACCGGCGGCGCCTTGCTGACACTACCTGGGCCGAGGGTGTGGACGCGGGCGACACTCGCGCCTGGCTACGATCCGTTCACGGTCAATTGGCTGACCTGTTGCCGGCAGCGCGACACGCTGCGTTGCTGACAGAGAATCTGACCGATGCCACCGGCCGGCCTGTGGATGTGTTCGAGCATTTTCATATCAACTCCGACCGACTGCGGACGCTGCTGGGCAATTTCGACGGCCTGCGTTGCACGGCGCAGTGTGCCAGTCAGGATTCGCACATCGACGCGCCTGCCGAAGCTTGGCCCGGCTTCGAGCAGGTCTGGATTCCCCTCGAGCCGGGCCTGTCTCTTTCAGGGCGATTGGGTCTGGCCACCGATGTGCAGGGTCGCCCACAGCAGGCGGACTGCATCGTCATTTTGCCGGGTTTCTTCGGCGATAACGGCGTGCGGCGAACGCGGGACCTGGCCCGGTTCCTGCGCGAATCTGGGCAACACGTCCTGGCCCTGGAATTGCGCGGGCACGGTCAAACCGAGGCGGTCTATCCCCGCAAGGCCTACAGCTTCGGCGTGGTGGAAACGGACGATCTGATGCGGGTGTCGGACTGGCTGACCGAGCGGCCGGAGGTCGAACGGACGGGGCTGGTGGGCTTTTGCTGGGGGGCCAACAACGCGCTGCTGGCCGCCTGGTACGACGGACGCTCCGAGCCGGACCCCAGCATATCCAGGACCATTGCGGAGCACTTGCCCACCAGGCCGGGGCCGCGCCGATTCACCGCAGGGATCATGGCCTTTTCACCCATTCTGCGGTGGGAAGCGCTCGAGGATGAACTGGACGTTCCACGATCCTATTGGCGCGACCCGGTCTATGCCGCCATCCAGCAAACGGTGCGGAGCCGAATGGAGCGCAAGAACTACCCCGAACCCGGTGGCAGCCTGCGTCAGTTGATCGAATACGAATCAGCCGCTTCGGACCTTCCGCTACCCCATGGAACACGGGAGGGCCACGATTTTCTTCGGCTGATGCCCTATCGAGGCAAGCCAGCCCACGACAAGTTGGAGCGGGCCCGCACGCCGGTGCTGATCGTCCACGGAAGCAACGACCCCCTGTCGCAGGCCCAAGACGTCGCGGACTTCTTCGCCGACCTCTCCAATCGCCGGGTGTCGGGCATCATTTTGCCGGGCGGCGGGCACGTGGGTTTTGCCGCCTATGCCAAACGCTACCACTACAGCCTGATCGCAAACTTCTTTGACCCACAAGGCGGCGCCGCCGCATTCGTCGGGCCCTGATTGGCCGGGCTGCGCAGGTTGCCTGCCGGTCCCAACCGTTGAACCGTTTGCCAAAACCAGGCGGCGTCTCTACTATTTGCCGGGCCCGCTCCGAAAAGGTCGGAGGGTCGAAGTCAGTGGATATCGGGGCACACATTGATGAGCTTTGAACGACGCGGGGAAGCAGTGGTCGCAGCCCATTCGGTTGATGAGCTTCGGCTGATCTATCGCGTCTTGCACCGCCACTTGGCTGCCCACCCGGAGTTGATGGACACGCACTTTCTGATCGAACTGCAAAACTTCCTGCACGATCAAGCCCGTTTGGAAGGTGTGGACACCGCCGACCACGGCGCCTGGGACGCTTGGCTGGGCAATTCCACGGACGCAACCTGTGAGGCTCGAGTCCGCCAACGCCGCACCATCCGCCCCGATGACCACGATTGACCCAGTTAGGGCCGTGATGAGCGTCCTGCCATGCTCAAGGACTATGAGTCCGCGCGGGCCGGGAACACGCGTGGTTTGATGATGCCAATGGCTTTTGCCCGATGGGTCCGCTGGTTGTGG
>JBHHVM010000290.1:0-4879 GCA_046754265.1 Phycisphaerae bacterium | reverse complement strand
GGGCCCCGGCTTCGTAGTGGTAAATGTGCGAATCGGCGTGGGCGATGATTTCGTCGCCCGGTTCGGTCTGGGCTCGAATGGCGGTTTGATTGGCCATGCTGCCGGAGGGGACGAACAGGGCAGCCTCTTTGCCAAGAAGCCGGGCGACTTTTTCCTGCAGGCGAATCACGGTGGGGTCATCGCCCAAAACGTCGTCGCCGACTTCCGCCTGGGCCATGGCCTGTCGCATCGGAGGCGAAGGCCTGGTGACGGTGTCGCTACGCAGGTCGATATGCGTCTCGTTCGGCATGGTTGGGGGCTCCTCCCTTAGGTCCGTAGCTTACCGTTATGGCCCCGGGCAGCCAGCGAATCAATGGCAGGCCGGCTCGCTCGGGGGTTCGGCCCAGCCCAAATGTGGTTGACCGGGGGTTGGGGCCGACCACAATGCCGGCATGGGTGAGGGGACCGACCAGCCCGACGATTCGCAATTGATCGCCGCCGTGGCTGGGGGTGACCCCCTGGCCATCCGGCAATTGATCGACCGGTACGATCGCCTGGTCCGCTATGCCGTTTTTCGCATGAGCCGGCAACGCTGCCACCGGGATCCGCTGTGGTTGGATTCGGTCGCGTCGGAGGCCTGGACCGATATCTGCCGGTCCGTCGGGCAAGGGCCTCCGGTTCGTCATCTGCATTCCTATGTCATCCAGATCGCCCGCCGGCGGTGCATTGATCGGTTGCGGCAATGGGACCGGGTGGATCGGGCCGGCCCCATCGAGGCGGAGGATGGCGCGCAAGTTATTGACAAACAAGAGGATACGATTGATTTGCTGGGCAAAATGGAGGACCTGACCGCCCTGCGGGAGTGCGTGGCCGGGCTGGTGCAGGCGGACCGGGCCCTGTTCGGCGAGGTGGAGGCCATCACGGCTGGGCGATGGCGCGAGGCTGGTGGACGGCTGGGCATGCCGGAATCGACCCTCCGGTCCCATTGGAAGCGGATTCTGGGGGCCCTGCGGCAGTGTATGGACGCCAAGGGCCGAGGTCCGGTATGAGCCGGTCGAGTCCGGCGGAAAAATCCCGGTGGAATTGTCGCGCCATAGGGCCGACGGGCCGACCCTTAGGGTGAGCGGGCCAATCGACCGGCCCAAACGAGGAAGCGACTTTCATGACCGACCCTCACGACGCCGACAACCGGATGCAGACCCTGCTGGCCGAACTTCGGCAGGCCGAGCAGGCCAAGGTCTTTGAGCCGACGCCGGTGTCGGCCGGGCAACTGGTCGGGCAGAGGCGGAGGGTCTCATCGCGGAGCCGGGCCCGGCGGGTGTTGATCGGCCTGCAAGCGGCAGCGTGCATCGCCCTGGTGGTTGGCGTGGCCAATTGGTGGCGCCCCGGCCAAACGAGCAGCATTTTGGGTGGCGCTGAAGCGGGTCGCCAAAGTCAGGCGACCGGCGGCCAAGCGGTGTCGGTCCTGGCGGGTTGCTTGGCTGGGCCGACCGGTTCGGGTGCGTTGGGCGGTTGCGGCCGGGTGGACTACGACACGGACGGGGATGTGGATTTAGTGGATTTCGGCGCTTATCAACGCCTGTCGCGGACGGGCCGATGAGCCGACCGATTCAATAATTGTTGCTGTGCGTTTTGGGTGAAGGCGAATTCCGCTTGCCCGGCGGAATTCGCCTTCGCATTTTTACGGGCGGTGTCAGGAAGCAAAGTCCGTTGGCCGGTTGAAGCGCTGGGCGATGATGGACGCCTGCCGGGACGGAGGGTCGAAAGCGACGCCCAAGGCCTGAGACCAAAAGACGCTGGCGAATCGAGGGTCGAACCTGCCCCGGCCCACTTCAACCGCAGGGATGCGGACGAACTTTTGGGGCTGACGCAGGGCCTGGATCAAGAACTCCTCCGTCTCACGGATCATGCGTTTGCGGGCTGTGCGGTAAAGGTCTTGAGATTGTCGGTTTCGAACCATGGGGGCTCCCGCACGGGTCAAGCATCTATTGTAGCGAACCCTCGGCGAAAAAGCACCCCGACGGCCCGGGCCTGCCCGGGTGGGTGAAGCCTAGGCTGCGTCGGCGGAATCGAACTGCCAATGGCGGGCATGGGCGGGGGGAATGTTGGTCAGGACGATGTCGCGATCGACCTGATGGGTGGCAATGTGGGTCTCGAGCAGATGAGAGACAGCCCGTATCCGCCGGCGGGAGGGCCCTCGCGGTGAAAGCCTTAGCAAGCGACGGGCCCCGACGTATTCGAAGTAGCTGAAGGTACCGCCGGGGCGCAGCTGTTGCTGGAAAGTGTCAAGGATGGTCATCACGTCGGTCAGTTCAAAGGCGTTTAGAGGCAGCCCCGAGATGATGAAATCGTAGCGCTTGGGGGCGTTGATTTTCTGCACGGGGCAGTGCAACAATCGGACTCGCCCCTGGCGATAGGCGCCGGCCAAGGGGTCGGCCTCCAGGATGCGGCGTCGAAGAAGGTCCACGAATTGGTCGTCCACCTCGCAGATGTCCAGTTGGTCGTCGGGCCCCAGCAGTTCACCCAATCGGCGAGTGATGGGCCCCGTTCCGGCGCCCGCTTCCAGCACACGGGCGGGCTTGGATCGGTCGGCAAAAGGCTTGGTCAAAGCGACGGCCAATCGGCGGGAGCTGGGCAGCATCGATCCGACTTGCTGCGGGGCTTCAAGGAATCGCTTCAGGAATGGTATGTGATGACGACGGTGCATCGGTGCTGCCCCAAAGGTGTCTTGTGAACAGGTTTTACCAATCCCGGTCTGCCCGGGCAAGTCTTCGACCGCGGATCGGGCGGCCGTGTTGACAGCTTTTGCGTCACACGACGATTCGGATGTGGGGCTTGGTTATTGTTCCGGTGTTTGACGCAACGAACACGGTCCCCTATGCTAGCTTGTTGGTGCGGGCCTGACCGCCTTCGATTTCCCAGGGACACCCAGCGCGTTGCGAATCTGTTTGATCAATCCGATCAGCCGGCGGACCGAGGGCTACCACACCATCGGCAGCCGCATCCCCCAGTTGGGGTTGCAGGTCCTGGCCCGGCTGGTGCCGGACGGACACCAGATCGAGCTCATCGACGAAATCTTCGGCTACGACGCCACCGAGCGGTACATCGAGGCGGGCCGATACGATCTGGTGGGTTTGACCGCATACACCAGCGGAGCGACGCGGGCCTACGAGATCGCGGCCATGTGCCGGCGGAACAGCATCAAGACCATTATGGGCGGTCCGCACGCCTGGGCGGTGCCCGACGAGGCTCAACAGCATTTCGATTCGGTGGCGGTGGGCGAGTGCGACGAGATTTGGCCTCGAATCGTTCGCGACGCGGCGGCCGGCAAGCTCCAGCGCCGGTATCAAGGCAAGCTCGGCGAATTGACCTATGGCGTGGGCCGGGCGGCGCAAAAACTGCAGCCGATCAACGGGATCTACGACGTGGCGGCTGTGCAGACCTCACGGGGCTGCCCGGTGGGGTGCGATTATTGTAGTGTGACCCGCTACAACGGGGCCCCTATTCGCCGGCGATCCATCGACGACATCCTCGAGGAGTGGGACGAAGCGCCCAAGAAGTTCATCTTCGTGGTGGACGACAACTTTTTCGGCGTGGGGGAAAAACACGCCCGCTGGGCCAAGCAGTTGCTGCGCGAAATCATCCGGCGTGGCAAAAAGCGGTTGTGGTTCAGCCAGACGACGTTGAACATGGGAGAGGACCACGAAGGGTTGCGGCTGGCGTACAAGGCGGGTTGCCGGGGGATGTTTGTCGGCTTTGAATCGCTCAACGCCGAGACGCTCAAAGCCTACCACAAGGGGATCAACGCCAAGAACTTGGGGCGCTACAAGGAGCTGATCCGCGGTTTCCAACGGGCCGGGATCAGCGTTTTCGGCGGGTTCATCATTGGATCGGACCTAGACGACATTAACACCGTTTCAGAGACGGCGCTGGAATCGGTCCGTTTGGGCGTGGACACTATTCAGATCACGAACCTGACGCCCCTGCCCGGAACCAAGATGTACGACGACTACATGCGGGAGGGGCGCATCTTTGCCACCAACTACCCCGAAGATTGGGAGCGGTACACGTTCGTGGAGACGGTGTACAAGCCCGAAAAGATGAGCGCCCCACAACTCGACGAGGCCATTTACGAACTTCGGCACATCGCCGCGAAGATGCCCTGGGTCTGGAAGCGCACGTTGCGCACGTTCTTGCGGACACGAAGCCTAACCGCGGCGGCGTTCGTCCACGGCATGAACCGGGGTTGGAAGCGATTGGCCACCATGCAAGCGCCGCGCGATGAGGAACGGTTCAAGCTGGTCCCCCGCGAAAGCGATCGCACCCAGCGCATCCGCCAATGTTTCAGCATGGTCAATCTATAGGCCGCTCGAACGCAGGCCCGGCACACCCCTCAATTGCCTGTGCCGGGGCATCTCCCTAGAATCGCAGGCATGGCCAGACCCGCCGCCCAGACGGACCCCGCTTTAACATCGTCGCTTGCAGCGTTGGCATCGTCCATCGAAGGCGACGTGCGAACCGACCGCCTGAGCCGGGCGATCTATGCGACCGATGCCAGCATTTATGAAATCGTTCCCGACGCGGTCGTGCTTCCAAGAACCGTTGACGACGTGGCTGCCACGGTGCGGCACTGTGCGGCGCACGAATTGGCGGTGACGCCGCGCGGCGCCGGAACGGGGTTGGCTGGCGGCGCGGTCAATCGCGGCCTGCAACTGGATTGCAGCCGGTATCTGGATCGCATCCTGCACATCGATCCGCAGGCCCGGACCGCCCGCGTTGAGCCGGGTGTGGTGCTGGACGAGTTGAACGCAGCCGTCAGGCCGCACGGCTTGCAGTTTGGGCCGGACGTGGCCACCAGTAGCCGGGCGACGCTCGGGGGGATGATCGCCAACAACTCCTG
>JBHHVM010000289.1:0-4894 GCA_046754265.1 Phycisphaerae bacterium | reverse complement strand
TCAAGATAGCCAACGCTTAGCCCTGGCTGCACAAATGCGTCAGGCCGTCGTCGAGCAGCTTTCCTACGATGTGGTCATGGAGCGCTTCCTCCGCTTCGCAGCCGACTACTTCAGCCACTTGGCCAACCATGAAGCGGATTCCTCCCCGCGAGAACATACCTCATGAATAGCTCCGCGCCGGCCAAACCGAACGCTCGTACCTCCGCGGAACCGAAACCCGCCAATCCAACCGAGGTTGAACGGGCTGAGTTCATGCTCTACCTGGACACCCTCAAGCCGGGAATGACGGTCCTGGATGTCGGGGCGAATATCGGCGAGCTCACCTTGCTGTTTGCCCGCTTCGTCGGCCCCGCCGGGCGCGTCCATGCCTTCGAGCCCGGAGAGACCGCGTTTGACCGCCTCCGAACCATGTGCGATTGGAGCGGATACACCCACATCATTCCCAATCGCCTGGCCCTGGCTGAAAAAGCTGGCACGGTGCGACTCAATGTCTACGACGACGCCCATTTGACATGGAACACGATGGCTCAACGACCGTTGGCCGATCATGGGATTGACGTCGCCACGACGGGCACCGAATCCGTCCCTGCCCAGACCGTGGATGACTACTGCACCGGTTACGGCATCGAGCGCGTGGATCTGCTCAAAATCGACGTGGAAGGGGCCGAGCTTCAAGTGCTGCGGGGCGCCGGGCGCATGCTTCAAGAAAAACGGGTCGGTTGCTGCGTCTTCGAGTTCGGTCAAACCACCTTGGACATGGGCAACAGCGCGAAGCAAATACAGGACTATCTCCTGGCCGTCGGATATTCGGTGCGGAACGTCATCGAAGGCGACCCGGTGTTTCCAACCGAGGGACAACCCGTGGCACCCTGTTTTTCGATGCACTTGGCTGAGCCGATGACCTGATGGACCGTGTTATTTGGACATGGCGATCGCTTCGACACGCCTGGCAGCGGCGGCTGGGCGCCTGGTGGCAACAGCGGGCAGCCTGGCGGCGATTCTGGGGAAGCTATCGCAGCTACCGGGGGCTGGCCCCTGCGGACCGGCAACCCCAGGCCCGTTTCCTTTATCCGTGCGTAGGCGACGACGTGGGCCAAACGGTCATCGAGCCCACCTACTTCTATCAAGACGCCTGGGCGTTTGAAAAAATCGTATCCGCCAAGCCCGCCCGACACGTGGACGTGGGTTCGCACCACAAATTCGTCGCCCTGCTGTCCAAGGTGGTCCCGGTCACTATGGTGGACATTAGGCCCCTATCGGTTCCCTTGGATTCGCTGAAATTCCTGGAGGGCACCCTACTGGACCTGCCTTTCGAGTCCGGCAGCGTACCATCGGTGTCCAGCCTCTGCGTCGTCGAGCACGTCGGCTTGGGGCGGTACGGCGATCCGCTCGACCCAGCCGGCTCGGAAAAGGCCCTGGCGGAATTGAAGCGCGTCGTGCAACCCGGCGGGGACCTCTATATCTCCGTGCCCCTGCACAACGAGAATCGAACCTACTTCAACGCCCACCGGACCTTCACCGAACCCTACCTGCTCGAAATGTTTGCACCCTTTGACCTGCTGGAGCGCCGATATATTTACGGGCAGGAGTATACCCAGCAATTGCGATCCGGATTCGGCACCGGTTGCTACCACCTGCGCCGACCGGATCGATAGCACAGCCGATGACCGCGGATCGCCCGCCTGGAGATTGGACACCATGGGCTCGGTAAGAATGGGGCCGCCTCGCGAATTGGTCCTACAGCTTCGCGACGCCTGCCACACCACGCACTTCATTGAGACCGGGACCCATCAGGGCTACACGGCTCATTGGGCTGCGACATGCTTTGGCCAGGTTTTAACCGTCGAGTATTCGCAAGAACTCCACGCGGCTGCCATCGAAAAATGGGCCCATTTGGGCAACGTCAACTTCCTATACGGCGATTCCCGCAAGGTGCTGGCCCAGATCGTCCCCGATCTGAAATCCACGGCCTTTTTTTGGCTGGACGCCCATTGGAGCGGAGGCCCGACCTACGGCCAGGGCGACGAATGTCCCCTGCTGGACGAACTTCGAATCATCACCGCCGCCGCCAGGCCCCACGTCATCCTCATCGACGACGCCCGGCTCTTCCTCTCACCTCCCCCGCCGCCCCATCGTCCCGAGCAATGGCCAACGCTGGGCGATATCAACGACGTGCTGGCCTTGTCCGCACATGCGTTGACGACGGCCATCGTCGATGACGTGATTGTAACGGTACCGCCTGGCGCTGAGCGCGTGCTTAACAAATATCGTCAATCTGAAAACGACCAATCCTGTCCGCCGCTCCATCGGACGTCAGCCTCGACGGTCTAATCACCATGATCCACCTGCATCCATGCCCCGTCTCGAATCACCGCTGCCCGCACTGTGGAACCGCGCTGCAGTCCATCGACTGGTACATGCCCGGCATGCGCATGCTGGCCGAGCTGAGCTGCCCCGATTGCGACCGTCGATACTACGGCGACCTGCCCGCCGGTGGCGGTCTCTATTATCCCATGCTCCTGGATCAAGAGACCGGGCAAGTCTTTGATGCCCACGGCGTCCCCTGGTTCGCCGATTGGCTCGAACAATCTTACGTTAATCGCATTGACACCCCGGTGGAATTGACCGTCGAACAGTTCGCGCCACTGCACAAGCCGGTGCTGCTCAACTGCCTGGACACGCTGTATGGGCACTGCCTGCTCAAACTGCTGAACGCCCAGGTCATCCTGGATCGTCACGCCGGTCACGACCTCATCGTCCTGGTGCCGGCCTTTCTTCGATGGATGGTGCCCGACGGGGTGGCCGCCGTATGGTCGGTTGATTGGCCGCTAGACAAGGGGACGCAATGGAACGACCGGTTGGCTGGCGACCTGAAACGCCGAATCGCCGACCTGGGTCAGTGTCAACTCAGTGTCGCCCTATCACACCCCCACCCACGGGATTTCGACATCGAACGATTCACGGGCGTACCCCCCTTCCCCATCGACCAGTTGTCCGGGCGGCTGGATCGCCCCACGGTCACCTTCATCTGGCGCGACGATCGCCGTTGGGAACCTGACGGACGCGGCAGCCAACCAAACGGATCACCCCCATCACAAACCCAGGCAGTCACCTGCCTGGCTGAATCGATCCGGACCGATTGGCCGGCCGTTCGTTTTTCGATCGTTGGGATGGGCCATGCCGGTGGGCTGCCCGATTGGATCGCTGACCTGCGGCAACGCGACCCCGACGAACAGGTCGAACGCCGCTGGTGCCGGCAATACGCCGACAGTCACCTGGTTATCGGCGTCCACGGCTCAAACATGCTGCTACCGTCCGCCCATGCCGGCGTGGTTCTCGACTTGATGCCCTCCGACCGCTGGGGCAACGCATTGCAGGACATCCTGACCCCAGCCCGCGACCCCCGCGAGGCCGTCCTGCGCTGCCGCTTGCTGCCGGCCAGTATAGGCCCCGAAGAACTGGCCCTGATCGCCGGCCAAACACTCCGTCACTTCCCCGACCAAGCCCACCAACTTTGGGGCGACGGCTGCCGGCACCTCAATCCCAAGACGGGGCATCGACCCGACGCCCGAACCCTTCAACGATTGTAATAACCGCGAATCGTATCGACGACGTGACATCGATCGGCATCGTCCAGGTATTGATGACAGCCGATGTAGAATCCTTGGTGCCATAGCCTGTCTGCTACCGGAAAGCGCTGCCCGACATCCGGTCCCCACAGCTTGCGATAGACCGGCTGGTGAATCAGCGGGAGCAGATCCCGCGTCTCGATGCCCCGGTCTTCCAGGTGATGAACCAAGGGGCGCATGCTATCGGCCCGCACGCGCAGGCCATACACCATGTGGGCGTGTTCCCGATCGTCCGGCACCGTCGGCAGCGCGATCACGTCGTCCAGGTCGGCCAGGGCTCGATTGAAGAACTCGGCGTTGGCCCGGCGGGCGGCGATGATTCCGTCGGCCCGTTCCAACTGGGCCAGGCCGATGGCAGCCTCCATCTCCGTGCAGCGATACGAAAACCCCACCCGCTCGAACCGGAACCGCCGGTCCACAATCTCGTGAAACTCGGCTGACTCGGTGCAATCGTCATCGTCGATGTTCAGGTAGATGCCGTCGCGCCCGTGATTCATCAGGCTGCGCATCAACACAGCCAACTGCCGGTCTCGGGTCACCGCAAAGCCCCCCACCCCCGTCACCAGAAAGTGGGCCACATACGTCGAAAAACAGGCCACGTCCCCGAACGAACCCACCGGTTGGCCGCGGTACCGGGCGAACATCGTCTCGCAGGCATCTTCGATGACCGCCAAGCCGTGCCGGCGGGCCAAATCCATGACGGGCGCCATGTCGGCCGGCAACCCCAACAAATGGACCGGCATGATGCACCGCGTCCGCGGGGTGATCGCCTCCGCCAACAGGTCCGGGTCCAGGGTGTAGGTATCCGGCAACACGTCCACCAACACGGGTTTGAGCCCGGCCAGCAACACGACGTTCACCGTGGCCACGAAAGTCACAGCCGGCACGATCACCTCGTCCCCCGCCCGCCATCCGCGCTGCTCTTTCAACGCAGCCAACGCCATCTGCAACGCCGACGTCCCGCTGTTGCAGAAGCAGGCGTGCGAGACGTCATGCCGCTGGGCAAACAGGGCCTCGAATCGACGGGTGAATGGACCGTACGACAGCCGACCCGCGTCGATGACCTGGTGAAGGTACTCGCGCTCCTGCTGCCCCAGCACCAACTCCCCTACCTGGACCCGGCGGACTTGGGGAGGGCTGGCCTGACTGACGGTGTTGTGGGCTCGAAGCGTGGTCACCGGCGGGCAATCCTCCTGCGACAAGACGGGAAACGGACCGAATAGACTTGCTTCCCTGGCACCATCCCCTGTGCCCCGTTTATCGGT
>JBHHVM010000288.1:0-4907 GCA_046754265.1 Phycisphaerae bacterium | reverse complement strand
GGGCGCCACTGGCCTTGTCTTCCTGGATGACCTCGGTGCCGGTGATGTCCGAGGGCATCAGATCCGGCGTGAACTGGATGCGGTTGAATGACAGGGCCAGGCAGCGGGCCAACGTGGAGATCATCAGGGTCTTGGCCAGCCCGGGGACGCCCTCCAACATGCAGTGCCCGTTGGCGAACAGTGCGATGAGCAATTGCTCCAAAACCTCGTCCTGGCCGACGATGACCTTGGACAGCTCGGCCCGGATTCGGGCGTAGCCCTCCTGCAGGGCCTGGACCGCAGTCAAGTCGTCACCCCCGGGCTGTACGCCAGCCGGTGGAGAGTTCGATTCGTTCATGGGGTTCTCCGTAAGGGCGTCAAAGCGTGTCTCTATCGTTGCATAATCGGCAGTCGATTGTAGGGCAGTTGCAAAACGATCAAGGCCACGGCGGTGCCGTAGACCCGGCCCACATGGTCTCCCTGCCACGAACCGTCGCTGCGTTGCTGTCTGAGTAAAAAATCCCGCGTGGGCGGGAAGTACGGGTCCCAGTCCTTCTTTCCCGAAATGAACATGGCCTGAGAAAAATACAACTGTGAATAATACGCATGGCCAAAGGCGTTTCGGCCAATGCGGATATTGTCTTTGGCGAATTTTAGGGCCCGCAAGGCCAACGGATTGTCATACTCTCCGGCGTTGAACCAGCAGCAGACCGCGGCCGCGGTGATGGCCGGTCGCGAAGGCCCGCGGGTGCCTGCCCGATAGGCGATGCCCCCGTCGCTGTTGGCTGAAATCTTCAGGTAGTTCATGGCCTGATCGATGACCTGCTTGGGGACGGCGATGCCCGCGTTGCGGCAAGCCCGCAGGGCTTGGACCTGCGTGATAGTCACGGATCCCTCGTCGCCGCCGCTATCAGGTTGGTAAATCCAACCCCCCAGTCGACTTTGGCTGCGGGCGGTCAGATCGACAGCCCGGGCCAGCAGGGAGTGGATTTCCCGTTGCCGGTCGGCGTCTTCGGTCATGCCGTACAGCTCCGCCAGAAACAGCATGGCGAATCCGTGACCGTACATGGGCCGACCTTCGTCCTGGTCCAGCCGGGCAATCAAGCCGTTGGCAGTGCCGGCATTGATGAGATAGCGGGCGGCCCGATCGACCTGGGGGGCATAGCGTCCCTGGGTGGTGGTGTTGCCGTCCATCAGCAGGGCCAGTCCTGCCAGACCGGTCATGGCCACAGGATAGGCCCCGTATTGACCGCGGTTGTGCCACGATCCGTCACGTGATTGGATCTTGGCCAGGTAGGATAGGCCGGCGTCGATGGCCTGGGCTGCCTCGGGCGTGATGTGTTCGGGAAGTCGGCCCTGCTGGCCCGGCGCAGCCGCGGGAATACCCAGGACCGTGCAGGTCATGACGCTCACCGTCAACAGCATCGGAAATGACCGTTGCTTCATTGGGCCCGCGCTCCTGCGGTCGGCTCGATGCGGATTAGTCGGACGGCATGGGAGGTGCCAACAGCCAAGCAACCCGCACGCATCTCCAAATCGCCGGTGAGCCGTTCGCCGCCTTCGTTCTTGCCAAACGCCGGGCCGATATTCTGGCCGGTGTGGGCGTCGATGAGAACCAGGGCCACCGGGCGATTGTTGGACCGCCGCTTGGGGCTTGGCTGGCCATCGTCCTGCGGTGAGAGTTCGACCAGGGCTGGCACGACGCCGCGGGCGAAGTCAAAATACCAGGGGCGGCGGGAATACATGGCCAAGTCCTGTCGCTCCCAACGGACCTGGCCGGTCTTGACGTCCAGCCCCACAAGTGCAGGCCGGCGTCCAGCGGGTCGGTCTATGATGCCGCCGACCAAGAGGGTTTGGCCATCCAAAGCGCCGTCCACCACGCCGTTGCGGCACCCGGGCAACAATTGGTCCAACAGCACTCGGCCGGTGCGAGCGTTGATCAGCTTGAGGCGACCCCCCAGCGTGCCGATGCCGATGCGGCCCGGTGCGGGTATGAAGATTCGGACCAGTTCTCCCGGGACGTCCACGCCCCAGCGTCGCTGGCCGGTCGCCAGCTCGTAGGCGACGACCGCTTGGCCTTGCGGTCCACAAAGCAGACCTTGGGTCTGAGCCGGCCTGACCACCCGGTCCATCGATTCGTCCTGCTCAAAAGTCAAGGTTGCGGTCGGGGCGCCATCGTCGAGGGCGAACGCGCTGGCCCGGGTCAGTTCGTAGTTGGTGACCACCACAAACCCGTCAGCAATGCGAATTTGAGCCACCGAAGGAAGGTCTAATTGGCGGGACCACATCGTCGAGCCGTCGCGCATGTTGAGCACAGCCAATCGGTTTCGGTCGGGCAGGCAGGCGACTCGACCTTGGCCCGCCCAGATCAAACCGGCCGGTGACATATTGTGGATTCGAGGCTCAACCTCGAATTGGGGCTTGGACCAGAGCCGCTTACCGGTGACCAACCCGAAGGCGTGCAGTCCGTCGGCGGTGCGAACCAAGGCGGTCTGGCCGTCGGCCACCGCATAGTGCAACGGCCGGGAAGTCGGCGGCTGGGACGTGGACAACTCCAGCTCAACCTGCTCGTCGGGCAATCGCAGATCCGCCTCCCACTCCAGCGATCCATCGCTGAGGCGGTAAGAGCGGAGGGTCCGTTCGTTCACGCTGATCAGGATGCGGTCGGCAATGGCCTCGCAGTCGTCGGTCAGCACCGTGAGAAGTTGCGTGTTGGCGTCTTCCAGGTCATGGGTCCAGACCGATTCTTCCAACAGGTGGAAGGCCCCGGGTTGCAGGGTCCACTGATGGTCGGACAGTGCCCCCCGGTCGATTCGGTCGGCCAACTCGGCGGCGACTTGATGTCCGGTTTGCACTCCGGCGGTTCCGTCGGGTTGCGACCACTCGAACTTAACCTGCCCGTATTCACGTGCCAATCGGTCCAGCAGACCCTTGGCTTCGACGGGCAGGAACTGTTGCGGTTGAAGGTACATGCGGGCCAACTCCGCCAGGGCCCGGGCGGTGTGCGAGGCGTGGTCATTCCGGCGGATGGCAGCCATGTAATCCTGCTCGGCAGGCTCAAACCGTCCGTTGCTGCGCTGCCAATTGGCCAGGGCGATCGAGGCAGCCTGCCCCCAACCCCCGGGCGCCCCCAACTCGGCCAAGCGCCGCAGCGAGCGGGCGGCAGAGGTCGTCCAACGGGCTTTGTCCAATCGCCGGACCGACGACTCGAACTGATCCGCAATTCTGGAGGTGATGTCGGCCAGGGCTGGCGTCGGGAGTGTCTCTTCCAGCGCCTCAATCTGCTGGGCAATGATCGAGCGGGCCTGCCGTTGCGTCTGATCCGCCGACATTAGCGTCAACCCGGCTGCGGGCGTGTCCGCCAAGGCCCACAATTGTTGGTAGGCTTCTTCAAAGTTACCGGAATTACGCAGGTTTTGGGCCAGCGCCAGACCCGTGCGAAGCGAGTCGCGATCTGAGGTCGCAGCCTCGACTGCCCGTCGAACGTAGGTCAGTGCCACGTCGTCGGCTTGCTCCGACTGCCCAGCCAGTGCCAAGAGGGCCTCGACCTGAAGGTGGGCCAGTATCCCCCGGGCGGCTGTGCTGTCGGGCTCAACCTGGTCGAGCACCGCCAGGGCTTGCTCGGGTCGATGGGCGATGAGCTCAAGCCGTGCCAGGCTGATGGCTGGACCTGCCGCGGTAGGATCCGACTGGTGGGCCGACTTGGCGAATTGATAGGATCGCTCCACGTCGGGGTACTTGCGCACTTCATAGGCGTCCACGCTGATCAAGGCATCGCCCAGCGCCAGCAGGTTGCCCAGGGGTTGTTCGTCGCCGGGCAGAGGGTGTTGGGCCAGGCGCTGGCCTGTGGCGGTGTCGAACAGGGCTAGGCCCGTCGCGGTCGGAACGTAGATCCGGTCGCCGGCCAGCGTGGCCCGCCCGGTCGCATCGAGCCGGGCGGTCTTCCATAAGACGTCGCCATTGCCCAGGGACAAACAGGCCAGACCGTCGCCTGCCAGCCAAAGGTGTTCCGGGTCTGCCGCCACGATGTAGCGGTTCTTATGGCGCTGCTGTACCCAGCGCAGCTCGCCGGTGACGCGATCGAATGCCATCAAGCTGTCACTATCGGTTGGGGCCAGCAAGACAAAAGGCCCGCTGACCACTGGTGGGGCCGGCAGCCAGGCGGTGCGGTCGGGAAACGACGATCGGCGCCGAACGGCCCGGCTCCGCCGATAGCGGGCGGCCCAGCGGGGGGCTTGGTCGGCTGCCCCGATGGCAAACAGCAGCCCTTGCCCGGTAGCCAGGTACACGGTGCCCCCCGCGACCACTGGCCAGAGCGCAGCCGTGGATGACATGCGCCCCGCCAGCGGCGTACACAGTGTGATGGTCTTCCGCAGATCGCCCGTAGCCGGGTCCAGGACCGCCAGGTGCAAATCACCGTTGATGATGACCGGGGCCCACAACAATCCTTCGGCTGGGTCGGGCGGTGCCAGGAACTGCACGAAACCCAGAGGGTCATCCGGGATGCCTGTTCGGCCCCGTTGCCAGCGCACCGACCCGGTTCGGACGTCGTAGGCCACCAGTCGATTTCCGGCGGCGATCTGGCGCCGGCCCGGTTGGCGAACGGTGATGCCGTCCTCGTCAAACGTCTCGCCGCTGCCGGAGGGCTCGATGGTCATGACCAGGTCGCGATAGACGGACATCGAGGCGGTTACATAGTCGAAGCGCAGCCGGTCTTGCCTGGACAAGCGGTCGGATCGGCCGGCGCGCTGCCTGCGGATGATCTGGCGCTGGAATCGGCGCAACCTTTCGGCCACACCTTCCACCGACGGTCTAGCCTTCCAGAGTGGGGCGAACGACTGCAGGTCAAAGGCCGCGCAAGGGCCTGCGCCTTTTACAAAAAGCCTGCCGCCGGCGGCCAGGGCTTGGACGGCCGGTAGATGAAGGTC
>JBHHVM010000287.1:0-4916 GCA_046754265.1 Phycisphaerae bacterium | reverse complement strand
AGTGGCCTCAGGGCCAAAACCCTTCATTGTTACCCCTGGGTCCATTGCCGGTAGCGCATCTAGGCTTTGGTTACATTTTTTCCACTCGGATTGAGAATCCTGAGCCCATCCATCCTTCGGGGTGTAGAAAATTCTTCCGAACCACGAACAGCCTTGCACGCACCGACATTCTCTGCATTCATGGCGAGTCCAGATTGAGGTGACTCCTCCTTTAGTGAGATTGCTAAATAGCTGCCCCATGCCAATTAGGGAATCACCAGGAGTCGGACTCGGGCTTGGGGCCACACCACCGGGTATCGGGACTTTCTTGTCGATCGGTCTAGCCGTAGTCGTACAGACATATGCTTCTGCTGCACCGGCGATTATCACGGCATCTAATTCTTCTTTTGGCGATAAATCGCGCCCCGGCATTATCCGCATTTCGACGCTATAGCACTTGTCTCCCCTTTTTCCTCCCTTGCAGGCAAAGCCAAATGGATCAACTGAATTCGCCGGCCCGCTTTTCACATATTCATAGAGGTTCGCACCGTCTACGAATTCTAGATAGGCGTCCACGACTTGTTGATTCAGGTGGGGGAATCGCAGTTGCTGGGTGACTCGGGCATTATTGATCTCCCACGCCGTATCGCGCAGTACAAGAGGCATTCGCTTGAGGAACCAAGCGGATGTGCCACGATTGGGCAACATGGCGAGCACAACTTGCGCGCGTGCCAGCGGATCGCGCTGCAAGAAACGCCCGTGCAGTTGGTCGTAGGTTCTGCCTCTTTGGTGATACACCATCTTCCGCGGCACGAAGTTGACGAAATCGAAGTGATCCATCCATCGGCCAGTGAATGCGTAGGGGTTGCCGATGCCGCTTAGCGGGATGGCTACCAGGGAGGGGCCGAAGTTCTGGCCGATGCCGGACCGGTCGGCTGTGTCGATGTCGCCGTCACCGTCGATGTCCAGCCAGGTTTGCACTTGGCAGGGATTCAAACCGTCCGCGAAGAGCAGGGCGCTCTTGTCGAAGAAGTCGATGTCGCCGTCGAAGTCCACGTCCCAACTGTGGACAGCCGTGATGACCGGCTGCCCGTAGGCGTCATACGAATAGTGCTCGACCTCGCGCCCCCGCGTGTTGACCAGGGCTTCGACGCTCCAGTTCTGGCCCAGAACGTAGTAATACTCGGCGTCCTGCGTCACGTCATGCATCACAGCCCGCTCGTCGATGCACCACACGCCCGAGGCGGAAGTGTGGTGCAGCCCGTGGATGAAATAGCGGTCCAGGGTTTCTCCTGCGGCCGGGTCGTACCGGTATTGGGCCACCACGTTCTGCCCGTCGTAGTAAAAGGTCCAATCCATGCCCACAATCGGCAGCGCCTGCGTGTCGAAATGCTGCTGGCGAATCCGCCGCCCCAAAGCGTCATAGGTGTACTTGGCCACCGTCACATAGGCCGACGACTGCATCGTCGGCAGGCGCTTGACCTCCACCAGCCGGTTCTCGAAGTCGTACACGTAATTGTACCCAGCCAAAGTGGTAAAGGCCACGTGGTCCCAGGTCAGGTTCCCCCTCACGCTTTCCTTTGTGCTCGCGCCTCAGTCGCATTCAGGGTCGTGTTCAGCATCGTGGGCCGTGATGGGCTGTGTCTGACAAGCGGGACTTCCCGTGGCGACGCGACTCGCGGCCCCATGAACCTTGGAGAAAACGGTCGGCGCCCCGGGGAACGGCGTGCGAGGCGCACGCCGCTACACGTCTTCAGGTAAAGCCTAGCTACCGGAGGGGTAACGTGGCCCCGCCCCACCGCCGGGGGACACGCACCGCTACGTCTTTACGTTGTTCGCCCTGGATGCAGCCACGGACCTGCCCGCGGGTGTCGAGGTGGACACCTTTGTTGCTGCCATCGACGGGCTCATCATCGAGCAGACGGAACTGGTGGGAACATTCTCGCGATAGGCAAGCCGGTCACAGACTGGCAGGTCAATGACCTGCCCTACGTTGCTGCCCTACGCTGCTTCTTCTGCGAAATCTGCGTAATCTGCGGATTCGTCGTTTCTTGTCCGCAGATTACGCAGATTTACGCAGATTGGTTTTGGAAAAGCCAGAATGGCAAGTCAACGTTACGCGGGCGCGCCACACCGGCCTGCCCTACGTTTTCGTGCTCACCGGTTGGGTCGCAGCCCCGTCCAGCCCAGCCAATCGTTGGCGGGTCAGTTCGACGGCTTGGGGATTGAGGTCGCAGCCGACCGCCCGTCGGCCCAGCCGTTTGGCGACGGCCAGGGTGGTGCCCGAGCCGCAGAAGAAATCGGCCACCACGTCGCCGGGGTTGCTGCACGCTCGAATGACGCGATCGAGCAGGGCTTCGGGTTTTTGGGTGGGATAGCCGTTTCGCTCGGCTGAGACGGTGGACAAGAAGGGCAGGTCCCACACGTCGGTCAGGGCCGGCCCATCGGGGTGGAAATAAAGCCGACCGTTGCGCGTCGATTTGTAGGGCCTGCCGTCGGCGTCGCGGTTCATGCCCAAGGTTCGGAACGTGCCGTCCCGAAGCACGTTGAACGCATGGCAGCCCTTGGCTTTGGCGTACAGCAGCAGCGTGTCGTGTTTGCGGGCGAACCACCGGGTGGATCGGCCTCCGGTGCGGTAGCTCCAGATGATCTCGTTGAGGAAGTTGTCGCCGCCGAAGATCGAATCCAGCGCGGTTTTGGCGTAATGCACGGTTCGCCAGTCCAGGTGGACCACCAGGCTGCCGTTGGCCGACACCAGCCGGTGCATGGTCTCGAATCGGGGCTGCATCCAATCGAGCCAGGCCCCGACACTTCCCCAAGTGGGGTCCACAAAGCCCAGCCCCCCCGAGGCTGCCCGCCGCGACTGGCCCGTGCCGAACGGCGGGTCGATATAGATCAGGTGGCAGGACGCCACCGGCAGGGTGGCCATGAACTCCAGGTTGTCCGCTTGGGTCACTTGGTCCGGCAATGGAATGACTTGTTGTGGCACTTCCAGCCCGTCGGGGCCATGTGAAACATCGGTGTGGGACGGCGGGCTCAAAGGTCTTCGCGGGGACGAATCCCCAATGCCTCCATGCGTCGATACAGTCGACTCCTGGAAATCCCAATGGTCCGGGCGGCCAGGCTGCGCTGTCCCGAGGACCGGCGCAGGGCGGCCAGGATAGCTCTTTTTTCCACGGACGCCAAGATATCATCCAGGGCCATCCCGGCCCGACCGACGTTTTCGAAGACGTTGACCACGTCGCCGCGGACGAGTTCGGGCAGGTGGGCCGCCTGAAGCACAGCCCCGCTTCCAGCCACGTGGGCAGTCTCCACGGCGCTCTGCAATTCGGTCACGTTGCCCGGCCAATCGTAACGCAGCAGCTTTTCCCAGGCGTCGGGGGCCACGGTCTCGACCGTGCGGTCGCCCCGGCGATTGAGCTTGCGCGTGAAGTGGGCCACCAGATAGGGGATGTCCTGGAAACGACGACGCAGCGGCGGCACCTGGATCGAAATAACGCCCATCCTGTAGAGCAATTCACGGCGAAGCGACCCGTCCGCCAGGGCGGCTGCGGGGTCCTGACAGGTGGCGGCAATGACTCTGGCTGAAACTTGAACCTCGCGGGTCCCTCCGACCGGGCGGATATGCCCGGTTTCCAGCGCCCGGAGCAGCCCGTCCTGCACGGTGGGCGACATAGAGGCTACTTCGTCCAGATAGATGGTGCCGCCCTCGGCCGACCTCATCATGCCGTCGAATTCAACCTGCCCGCCGGCGAACGCACCGCGGGCGTAGCCGAACAAGTCTCGCTCGAGGTGCTCAGCCGTCTGGCTCGAGCAGTTGATGGGCACGAACCGCCCATCCTTGGCAGCGCTGGCGAAATGGATGGTCCTGGCTATGAGCTCCTTGCCGGTCCCCGCCTCGCCGCTGATCAGAACGCCCACCTTAGACTTGCCTGCTGTCTGAACCTTGGTCAGCACGTCCTGCATCACGGCGCTTCGGGCGATGAGGGTAGAAAAGCCGTACCGTTGTTGAAGGTCGCCGCGCAACCGTTCCAACTCCGAAGCGAGGTCTTGTTGCGTGCCGGTGATTTGCTCCTCGCGCTGCTTGGCCTCGGTCACGTCCTGCAACACGACCAGGACCAGGGCCGGCGCGTTGTCCGTTCCGGACAATGGCGTGTAGGACGCCTCGATCCAGGCCGAGGTTCCGTCGGGTCTTTGCAGTGCGAACTGCTGGCGCGAGGGTGTGATCGGCCCCTGGAGCACTCGCTGGCAAACCGAAAAGATCTTGCCCAACGAACCGTCATGCTGAACGGCGGCGGCTGAGCCGTTGTCGCCGAAACAGCGCTTGCCCAAAACATTCCGCCGATTGCAGGCCGTCAGCTCTTCACACGCCTGATTGAACAACAGGACTTGCCCGTGCTGATCGAGGACCAACATGCCGGCCTCAGTACTGTCCAGAACTGCCTCGGTGTGCAGCACATTCGATTCGGTCGCGGTGCCCATGGCGGAAACCTCCCCACGATTCCCCACTTGGCGAGCCTTGCAGCGCGCCGGTATCCCCGTCGATGCTGGCCACAGTGGCGCCGGAATGAATCGACGCGGATCGCAAAAAACACGTGCGGCTGGGCCGGCTCCAAAGATGTTAGTACAACGTAGCCCTTGCCCTGCGGGCGTCGACGAAGCGATTGGTTGGGCGGCCCGTTTTGCAGGCGTACTCGCGACTCGCCTCCGACCCTCGATAGAGCGGCGATCAGACCGGACGTCCCCACACTTCCAAAATGGGGCGGCGAATGATAGACCGGCTGTCCCGATTCTGCCACGAATCTTCCGGGAATTCGTCACGCTTGGCCCGATTTGGACCTTGCGAGGACCCCGGTAGGCGCACGGGGCAGATAATAGTGCTGCCCGGAGCTAGTTGAGATGGTAGAGCATGAGGTAGACGACCACTCCTGTGACAG
>JBHHVM010000286.1:0-4926 GCA_046754265.1 Phycisphaerae bacterium | reverse complement strand
AAATAGATCACCCATTTGGGTTTCAGGGCTAGGCCGAATTGTTTCAAGGCGGCCAAGGCGTGGTGCGGGGCATAGCCGGAGATGCCCAGGTTGTAGACGCTCAGCCCCGTCGCTTTGGCCAATTGCACAGGCCAGGGGACGTCGTCGGGCACCCTGGAGCCTTCGGCGAAGGAGTCGCCCAGCACGATCACGTCGTATTGGTCGCGGTCGGTTTGATTGCGAAAGCCGCGCTGGTCGGTGGTCAAGGTCCAGGCGACCGGTTCGTATCCGGCCGGTGCGGTGGGATAGGTCCGCACCGCCAAGGGTGCGTCCACGTGTACGCCTTCGAACCGGGCATTGGCGGGGCGGTGATAGGCCAGCCCTTCCAATTCGTAGTTGTAGGATCGGGTCAGGCGCAGGACGATGTCGGCGGCGAAGGTCGTCACCAAAACGGCTAACAACGCGGCCGCGACCTTGAAGGCCTTTTTCTTCTTGACCTGATTGCTAGGCGACAGATGCAGGTAAATGGCGATGAGGGAGATGGGAATCAGCGCGATGATCCAGGCCAGGTGCTCGCGCGAATAGCGCCCCAGCAGGGTTTGCCGGTCCCGGGCGACCAACTCGACCACGTCGCTGGGCACCGCCCAGACCACGGCGTTGACACCCAACACGGCCAACACGAAGAGTTTTTGACCGCCGGTCAACTTCATGGGCTCGTTCCTCTCAGCCGTCCTGGTTTTCGCTGGGTTTTCTGGAACGCGGCGCTCCTTCAATCACAACCGGCCCGCGCGAGGCCGGCTTTGGACCGTAGGCCTCTTGGAACGTCTTGGCTGCGTGATCGACGCCGACCCGTTCGGCGGCTGGCAGATCTGGAACGGACAGGTCGACCTTGTGTTGACTGGCGTCATCCTGGGCCTGGTGGACCCACAGGGTCTGGGTGGGAAAGGCGAATTCCACGCCCAGGCGCTGGGCCAACCGCAAGATGTCCACATACAGCCGGTGCTTTTCGCGCAGCTCGGTGGACCAATCCGGGGCGTCCAGGAACAGATACAGCATGATATCCAGCGACGAGGGCCCAAAGCCGTTGAAATAAACGTGGTAATAGTCTTTTCGCGTGTAGGGGTGAAGGCGGATCAGTTCGCGCACGCCTTCGCAAAAAGCATCGATCTTTTCGGGCGGGGTGTCGTAGGTCAGGCCCAGCGTGGCTGTGGCCCGGCGGTATCGCCGGGCGCCGTAATTGTCCACCCGGGTGTTGGCGATTTCGGAGTTGGGAATGCTGACCACCGAGTTGTAGAAGGTCCGCACCCGCGTCGAGCGAAACCCGACCTGTTCCACGGTTCCGTCGACGCCGCCGACGTTGATCCAATCGCCGATGCCGAAGGGGCGATCGAACAGCACGGTCAAAGAGCCGAAGAAGTTGCCCAGCGAATCCTTGGCGGCAAACGCGACGGCTAAACCACCGATGCCCAACGCCGTCCACACCTTGGTCATGGTGACATTGAAAAGGGTCAGCACAAACAGGATGACCACGACCCAAACGACAAAGCGCAGAATGCCTCGCAACAGCGGGATGAGGACGTCGTCGAAATGGGTGAGCCGAAGTTCGGGATCGCGGGTCAGATAGCTGCCCACGCCGTCGACCACTCGGAAACCGAACCAGCCCAGCGAGACGGCCACGCCGAATTTGGAAAGCGGCAAAAGAACCGTCAGCAGGGTTGGCGTCAACTGCAGATAGTTGGATGACACCACGTGCCACCAGACCACCACCATGGCTACGGTGCCCAGGGAAAGGTGCAGGCGGCGGCGGACTTTCCGATCCAAGTCGATGCCTTTGCGTCGCATCCAGGCGTTGCCGAATAGGCCGGTGACCAGGGCAGCGACATACTTGACCAGCCACCCAGCCGCCAGCAGTAGCACGAGCCCCAGCCACTTCCAGCCCTCCAGGCCCATGTATTCGGTGCGCAGCGAGTGGGGCATGGCCCGTTGAATCCGCAAGCCCAGGGGTAGTTTTTCCTGGACCCCAGCCTGGACCAGGGCGCTGAGGATGGGCTGGTCTTCGAACTCGAGGTACAAGACGTCGATGGTCTTGAGGGTCTGGGGGGTGAATCGCCACTCACCCTTTTGGGCCATGACGGCGCCGTCGGGGTCCTTGACTTCTTCTTCGACCCGGCCAATGACCACGCTGCCTTTTTCGTGGGTGTAGAAGATGAAGGGGTCGCCGTCGGGCTCGTCGGGGATCTCGGCCAACAGGACGACCTTCGTCTTGTCCATGACGTTTTTGATCTTGGTGGCCAGGTCCGGACCGCTGACCGGCCAGGCTTTGAAGTCCTGTCCGGTGGGGTCCAGGCACGACACCGCCTGGGCGGTGTCAGGCTTTGGCTTGGCGTTCATGGCGTCCAGAAAGGTCCGCATGGTGGCCTGGGCTGTCCGCCGGGCAGCCGGCACGTCGCTGACCGGCGCTTTTGGAGCGGCCTGCTGTTTGACTTGCGATTCCAGGGCGGGGACCGACGCCAAGGTGTGGGGGGTGAAGCGCCAGAATCCCTGCGAGCGCTCCAAGCGGATCTCGGGCGCCGAATCCAGATCTTCGACCGGTTCGCCTTGGAAAAAGACGAAGAAGCCATCCTCGGGTCGATCCGGGATGTCTTCCAATTTGACGTGCTTGGCCTGGATGAGCTTGTGCAAGCGACGGGCAAGCTGGCGGGCCCGCTCGACCGCGTCGTCGCCGGTCAGGGCGGAGGTGTTCATGCAGCGGACGGCGTCATCGATCCGCTCGGGCTGGTCGGCGTCCGCGTCCTGAATGGCCAGCAAGAACTCACGTAGCGTCGCCCGGGGCCCGGTCAGGTCCAGCGCCCGCTGCGGCCTGGCGTCCGGGGCCGGTTGGGTGGCGGGCTGGTTGTCGCCTTCTTGAGCGGTTGCGGGCCAAGCCAGCCCCAACAGGCAGAGGCATACCCACCGATGTCGATTCGAGTTTCGCGCCATGATGCCGTGGATGGTAAACCATGCGGGCGGTCGGTTCTACCGTCGATCTGGAGGACCGGCTGGGCACCGCATAGGATGGGCTGGATCATGCCCGAATTGCCGGACATAGCCGTGTACCTGGCCAAGCTGGATGAACGCATATCAGGGCGGGTGCTTGAGCACGTCCGGGTGGTCAGCCCGTTTTTGATTCGTACGGTGGACCCACCCATCGAGGCTGCCCAGGGCCAGGGGGTGCGCGGTCTGCGACGTTTGGGCAAGCGGGTGGTGTGGTGCATGGACGACGATCTCTTCCTGGTTTTCCATTTGATGGTGGCGGGTCGATTTCGCTGGGCCAAGCCCGGCGCCAAGTTGCCCGGTAAGATCGGGTTAGCTGCGTTCGACTTCGAGACCGGCAGCGTCTTGCTCACCGAAGCGGGCAGCAAGAAGCGGGCGTCGTTGCATCTGGTCAAAGGAGAAGCTGCATTGGCTAAGCACGATCCGGGGGGGCTGGAGGTATTGGAGGCTGACCTGCCCGCATTTGCGACGGCCCTGACGGGCGAGAATCACACGCTCAAACGGGCCTTGACCGATCCGCGACTGCTGGCGGGCATCGGGAATGCGTACTCCGACGAAATCCTCCATGCAGCCGGGCTGTCGCCGGTCAAACTCACCAGCCGGCTGACCGACGAGGAGATCGCCAAGCTTTTCGAGGCCGCCTGCCGCACGCTAAACAATTGGACCGATCGGTTGCTCGAACAATTCGCCGGCAAGTTTCCGGGCCCCGGTGACGTGACCGCCTTTCGTGACGATTTCGCCGTCCACGGCCAATTTGGAAAACCCTGCCCGGTTTGCGGCTGTAAGGTCCAGCGCATTCGCTACGCCGACAACGAAACCAACTATTGCGCCCAATGCCAAACCGGTGGAAGGATTCTGGCGGACCGGTCGCTGTCCAGGTTGCTCAGGTAAACAAAGGGGTCAGGACTCTTTTTGTGGCCACGCTTCGACTTTTTTCGTTTTTCCGCTTGCTCACTTCGTAAAAGAGTCCTGACCCCTGTTTCGGCACTGACCCCTTTTTCGGCACAGCCCATGGTAGGATCCATGATCGCCCGTTGGAGATTTCGATTCAGCCAGTTGGTAGCCGTGATCGGCACGGCGGTTTCGATATGTCCGGCTGACCTGGGCTGCGGCCCGCCGGTCTCTGAATCTGCCGGCGAGTCGGCGAAGGCTCCCGCTTCGGCATCCACCTCCCAACCTGCCAGCCCACCGGCCGACGCATCCTCGACGCTTCCTCGTACTCTCGAGCGGGCTGCTGAGCGCCGGCGTATGGTGAAGGTTCAGATCCAGGCTCGGGGCATTAGCGACCCGGGCGTGTTGTCGGCCATGCGGAACGTGCCCCGCCACTGGTTTGTGCCGCGGTCTGCGTCGGGGCAGGCCTACCAAGATCGGCCCATGTCCATCGGCTTTGGGCAGACCGTCTCTCAGCCCTACATCGTGGCGTTGATGACGCAGTTGCTGGAACTCGAGCCGGGGCAGAAGGTGCTGGAGATTGGCACCGGCTCGGGATACCAGGCTGCCGTGTTGGCTGAGCTGACCGACCAGGTTTACACCATCGAGATCGTCGAACCGCTGGCCAAGCGGACCATTGCCCTGTTAAAAGAGAAGGGGTACCACAAGATTCACACGCGCATCGGTGACGGGTACCAGGGTTGGCCCGAGGCTGCCCCCTTCGATGCCATCATCGTGACCTGTGCCCCCGAGTCCCCGCCCCAGCCGTTGATCGACCAGTTGGCCGTCGGCGGACGCATGTGCATCCCGGTGGGCGACAAATGGGGCGTCCAGGAATTGATCCAACTCAAGAAAAACCCCGACGGCACCCTACAACGCCGCCGGGCTGAGTGGGTCCGCTTCGTGCCCATGACCGGGGAAGCGGAGAAGTAGGGCGGATCATCGGCCTGCCAGGAAGGAAGCACGTCGGCAACAGGTTCCGTG
>JBHHVM010000285.1:0-4949 GCA_046754265.1 Phycisphaerae bacterium | reverse complement strand
AGCAAGGCCCAATTGACACTTCCTTAAGCAAGGAGCATATTATGCAATCGACATGCCCAGTTTCCCGGTTCACTTGCATCCGGATCACTGCCTTGCTTTGTTGCGCGGGTGTGCCAGCGCAATTGACGTCCGCCGAGTACCCTCCAAAACCCGACGAAGGCGACCCTTCCTCCCGGGCTGCAGGTTGGGGAGGTCTGGTCTACGTCAGCGGTCACGAAGCTTACGATGACGTCACCTCGGTGGACGGCGGGGCCGAAGGATCAGCCTTGCTCATGATCCAGAGGCCCAGCATCGGCAAGACGGAATGGATTTTTCTTCACGGCGAATCTATGTACCTGCGAATACGCGGCCTGGACAAGGTGGCCATCACCGACATTCCGGGCATGCGCATACGGAGCCGGCGTTACTACGAGTGGGACGCCGCCCCCACCCCTTCCAACCGTCGCCGGCTCAATTCCAATCTAATAAAGCTGTACCGGAAGTCGAAAATCCTACACACGCCGTTCCTGACTGGACAGGCCTGGCAAGGCTTTCCGCCAGGGCAACAAAGCGCATCCCGGGATGAAGCGGAGCGGGTGTTGGCGGCCATGAACCTGAGCCTGCAAGTGTTGCCCACCGATGATCCCAACGGCCAGCGAGGATACGTGATCGAACAACATCCAGCCGGTGGTGTTCCTGTTAACCCGGGGTCCATCGTCTGGGTGAAACTCGATGGCACTGTAATACAGGCTCCAAGCTTCGTGGGCGATACGCCGCCCACCGCGACGGAGCTGCCGCCGTGGCAGAACGGCCAAACCGACATCACCACCGAAGTCACCAGCGAGTACGTCAACCAGGGCAACTACACCAGTTGTGGCGGCCCGGACGGAATCGACGTGTTTTGGAAACTGCCCGACCTGCCTGACGACAAGAGCATTCGCGTGCAGCGGCTCGGGTCGTACGAGCGGGTGGAGCTGACCGTCCTCGAAGCCCCCAAAGGGCAACCGGAGAATGCGACGCCGCTGAGCAACTGCAATGAATGTTGCCAATTCGGCGTGCGCCCCCAAATCCGTTTTGAGGCCCAGGCCGCCAAAGACTATTTCGTGGTCATCGAGGTCCTCAATCCCGACGATACCTGGATCGAACTGGAGGTCGAGTGGGAGGGCAGCTCAGCCGGCTCGACCGGTTCGGCGGCCCAACAGACCAGCCAGCAATAGGCTGTATTGGGCAAGAGAGGGCCGGTTGTTGACCTGCACGTAAGTGATCGGGAGCGTGTGAGGAAACAAGGCCGGTCGGCGTCTACACTTTCAGCGATATCCAGGCTGCCGTGCCATGGTGAGACAAGTCGAGGAGGTGATTCGGGTATGACCGCAGGTTCCATCAGCATCATCACCGGGAAGGGCAGTTGGCAGGAACGTCTCCAAGCCGTTGTGCAAACCATGCGGGAGATGAGCCGACAGACCGATCCAGCCGAGATGGTCCAAGCCTATGAAGTCCGCATGCAGCAGATCCTGCGCCGCGACCGGTCTATCTCGCTGAGCCGACGACTTCTCGAGCCCCCCAAGTCCGCGTGACGCGCGATAGCGAATGGACCCAGCCGATCAACCCGTGGACCCAAAAGGATCGCCTGCCCCTGCTGCGGGGTGGGCTGCTGGCCGAGCTGATCTACGGTGACCAGCCCCGGATCATCGACGATCTGCAAGTGAGCGATGGGGATCCCGGGGCGCCGTTCCTGGAGGGTCAGCGGAGCTTGATGGCCATTCCTCTCTTCGAGGAGGGGGTGGCCCTGAACATGGTGGTTTTCCTCCAGAAGGAGCCGTGCGCCTTTCGCCATGACGAGTTGCCCGAATACGTCTGGATGAGCAATCTCTTCGGGCGGGCGACGCACAACTTGGTACTGGCAAAGGAATTGCGCAGCGCCTACGCCGTGCTGGATCGTGAACTTGAAACCATCGCCCAGATGCAGCGTTCGCTGCTGCCGCCGAAGTTGCCCGACATTGCCACGTTGTTCACGCTCGATGCCGTGGCGGGTCTGCCGCTGGGCATTGCCGAGCAACAGTATGAAGAATCCACCCATTCGTTGAAAGTGGGCGATCAGATGGTTTTCTACACCGACGGCATCACCGAGGCCACCGACCCCGGTGGGGAGATGTTCGGCACGGAGCGGTTGGATGCCACCCTGGCCTGCGGCGGCATGGATGCGGCCGGGTTGATCGCCGACGTGTTGGGCGGCGTACATGAGTTTACCCGGGGCGAACCGGCCCACGACGACCGAACGGTGTTGGTGGCCAAGGTCCGTTAGGATTGCGGTGGGGCCGGTGAGTTTAAGGCCCCTGCATGAGGGCGATGAATTGCCGGAAGTCGTTCAGGTCCACCTCGGTACCGGCATCCAAACGCATCATGGCGCATCCGTTGGCTGGCGGTCCACCGCCGGTCCCGGTGTGGCAGGACTGGAACCGGGCAAAATCTTTCAGGTCCACGTCGCCGTCGCAATCGCTGTCGCCCCAATCGCAAATGACGGAGAATGACACCACAGCCGGTCCACCGGCCACGCCGTTCCCGGACGGCAGGGATGCGGGGTCAAGGCTGTCGCCCACTTCGCCGTCCAGCGTTTGCCCGCTGTCGACAGCCGTGATGGTGTCATTAACGGTCAGCGTATAATCATCCGCGGGCAGGACGACCGCGGCGGTTAACGTGGCCAACCGGTTCAAGCCATCGTAGGCGAACCCGGGAAGTGCCACGGGGCCGGTCTGGGCGCCGGTCAGTGTGTAGTCACCCGGTAGCGTGTTGACGTCCGTGTGGAAGGTCGTCGAGATCTGGCTGGTGCCAGCGGCGGTCAAGACGATCTGGCCCGGCGACGGCGACGTGGTCACCACTTTGGGCGGCCCCGGGAGGTAGGCGCCTTGAGTCCGGGTGGACCACAACACCCAGGCGTCCGGGTCCAGGGCGACCGATGCAGGCGAAGCCGGCAAAGGAATGACGAAGTGCTGCGGGTCAGCATCGTTGAACACGACGTAAGTGGCGCCATCCACCACCACGTCCAGCGGCATGTCGAATCGCTGATAGGAGGCCGATTGCGTCTGATCGATGTGCAACAACAGATAGTCTTGCCCGGCGACCGTCACGCTGTTCCAACCCCAACTGTAGGCGGGTATCCGCTCGCCAAAGACCCACTCTTGAAAGAACCAGCTCAGGTCTCCGCCGGGGTAAAACTGTTCGCAGATCGTCTGAAACTCGTTGGTGTCCAGGCCGCTGAAGGCATATTGAGCGCGGTAGGCGGCCAGCATGTCCCAGAAGCCGGTGTCGCCCAACAGGTGACGCAGCATGTGCATCACCCAGGCGGCCTTGGTGTAGGTGGTTCCCCAATCGAAGATGTTCCACAGGCTGCTCAGCTCGCCGGCCGAAACGTAGACCGTGCCGGGACCGGTGTATCTCTTAGAGGCCATGGAAGACTTCAACGCCGGTAGCCCGCTGCTGCCCGGCTTGAACTCGGCCCACAGCGCCTCGGAGTAGGTGGCCAGCCCTTCGTTGAGCCAAATATCGTGCCAGGTTTTGCAGGTGACCAGATCCCCCCACCACTGGTGGGCCAACTCGTGGGCGGTCAACGATTCGCCGAAGCCGCCCTGCCCGGTAAAGGTCTGGTGCTCCATACCCCCGCCGAAGACAAACTGGTAGATGCCGTACTTCTCGTCGACGAAGGGGTATTCGCCAAAGAGGTCGCGAAAGGTCACCAGCATGTCCACCGACTTTTCCCACGCAGCCCGGTTCCCGGCCGTGTTGGATTCGGGATAGATGTAGAAAAGCACCGGCATGCTGCCGCCGGCCAGCGGAGTGTAATTGACCGACCAACTGTCATAATTGGTGGACGAAAAGAACGCCAGGTAGGGTGGAATGGGATATTGACTGGACCAGCGGTAACGCGATCGGCTCCCCGAAAGGGCGTCCACGCCTTGAAGCAGGCCCAGCGAGGCCGACATCATGGTGTCCGGTGCGATCACCGCCAAGTCCATGGTGAACTTCTCGCTGTTGTCGCCGGGCCCGGCGAAGCCGTCTTCCTTGGTGGGCCACCAGGTGTAGGCCATGAACGGTTCGCTCAGGGTGTAGACGATGTCTTGGCCGTTGTGGGTCACGAATTCGATCGGATCCCAAGGCGCCGGGGAAACGGCTGTGCCCCGGTAGTTGATGGTCAAGGCAAAGATTTCGTCGAGCCCATAGGCCCGGTCCAAGGCGGCCACGTGCGTATCGGCGCTGGGCGCCGACAACGCCAGTCCGGTCGCGCCGTTGATCACCACGCTGTCGATGATGTACTGATCTCGCAGACGGAAGGTGAATTGCGTCAAGGCCGCCGACTTGCTCTGGATGGTTATCGTGTTGCTGCCCACGATGTTTTGGACTTGACCGGGCAGGATTTCGATTTCGAGGTTGCAGTGCAACACGTCGGTGTCTTGCAGGGCTTCGCGCTGCCCGCTGCTGACCTGGGCCTGGTAATCGGCGCACCATTGCTCGCGTTGGCTGGGGGCCTGAAACCGCTGCGATAAGGCGCGGGCCTTTCCGCACCCGATCGGAGGGTCAACCGTGTCGTGCAAAGCCCCGCCTTGGGCGGGCGCCACCCACACCGACAATAGCAGCCCAGCCACGGTCACAAACCGCCAGCCGTTCATGCCAGCGTCATGGAGATTAGACATCGGATTTCCGACCCCTCCGTCGTTGCGACGGGTCCGGGCCTGCCGCGGGGGTCGTTACTCCCTGAAACCGGCATGGCCTCGTACCCTCAACTATAGGCTTTTGGCGTGGCTGATTAAACCCTTTTTGCGTCTACCGGTGCGGTTTATCGGCCTGGGCACAGTCGAGGGTCGGCGTCAGGTTCACCTGACTGTCGGGAGAGGGTGAGGCAAGGTGGCCGTCCAGGGGGGATTATTTGGTTGTCGGTGTGGGGCGGGGGCTTGGGCCTCGCTTTTTGGCCACGGGTT
>JBHHVM010000284.1:0-4961 GCA_046754265.1 Phycisphaerae bacterium | reverse complement strand
CCAGACCGTGCCACCCCTGCCCTACTTTGGGCCGCCTAAACTGTCATGCACCCCCCTTCGCCTTCGGCGACGAATGGGGGGCCCTTGGGGTGTTAGGGTGCGAGGGTCACGTCGGTGATGCCGTTGAGGTCCCAATCCAGGGCCAGTTGGCCGCGGAGTTTGGTGCTCCGGGCGGCGTGCAGGTCCGAGAACAGGTAGTTGGTGCCGCCGTAGTGACGGTCGCTGAAGCGGTTACCATCTTTCCCGGTCAGACCAGCCTCGTTGGCCTGGCCGGCGTCGATGTAGCTGCTGAGTTGCTCGGGCGGCGTTTGGCGTTGCCCGGCGATGGAATTCTCGTTGGCGTCGCCGATGAGGGGAAGCCGGGGGCGGATGTTCGACCGCGGTACCGAAGCACAGGGGTTGGGCAGGGTGGTCTGGCTGAAGGTGCTGTCCGCCTCCAGGGCATACGTCCCAGCCGCCCAGGCGGGCAGGTAGACGCGATAGTGCCCGCTGTTGAAGCCGCGTTTGGTGCTGGCCTTGCAGATGAAGTACTGTTCCCATCGGTCCGGGTCGGTGTTGCGTTGCACCGGGTAGTCGTCCTGCTCGTTGACCGGCTCGCGATAGACGAAGCTCCAGAGCAGCTCGCACCAGCCATAGGAGCCCAGCACGGTTTGATCGTCGCCGGGGGCGTGCTTCTCCCAATGGGCAGGCGGAAGCTGATCGTCGCTGACGTTTTCATAGGAGGCCAGGGCGTTGCCGAATTCCTTGAGCTTGGCCAGACAGTGGACGCTCTTGGCCTGATCGCGGGCCCGACTCAGGGAGGGCATGAGGATGGAGATCAACAGGCTGATGATGCCCACCACCACGAGCAGTTCGATCAACGTGAACGCCCGCGGGTTCGGTCGCCTGCATGGCAATATCATGGTCAAAGCCTCGGGCGGGTGTGTGTCGCCAATCGATTCTCCACCGCTGGAGCGATGGGTTACCCTATTCTTATAGGGCCGATTGATAGTACCCCGCCCACCCAGCCGAATCAAGAACCCCAGCCGCGACGGCATCTGCGAGGCTGGATTGCGACTGCAGGCATGTAGCGGCGGGCGCCTCGCCCGCCGAAAGCCCCTAAAACTCCGACGGCAGCTCCACGCGATGGCCGTTCTGATTTGCCGAGCGGGCCAGGTCGTAGGCGTGGTTGTATTGCCCAGCCACCACGTCCCAACTGACCACCTCGTCCAGGTAGCGCCGCAGGTTGTTGCCCAGGACCATCCGCAGATTCTCGTCGCAGGCCAGTCGAATGACCTTGTCGCGCAGCATGTTCTTGGTGGTAAAGAGCAGCCCGCCATCACTCTCCAGGGTTTGGGCGGTCAAGCCTTCGATCGGCGCCGAGGTGATATAGGGCTTGTTCAGGGCGATGATCCGGGCCAGGGTGCCGGATTGTGTCTCATCGATGGAAGGCAGCACCACGAAATCGCAGACCGCCATCACTTTGTAATACGTCTCGCCGCGGGGGATAAACTCATAGAAGTGAGCCATGCCCTTGCGCTCCAGCACCTGCAGCGAGTTGACGTACTTGTCGTAATCGGTCTGGTGGTTGGGGTCCCGCATGGAACCCGCCGCCAGCAGGTCCCACTTCTTACCCGTTTGACGAAGGACCTCCTCGCGGATCTCCTCCCATATCGAGGTCAGGATATCCCAGCGCTTGTTGTTTTGGATCCAGCCGACCAGCCCGACCAGGTGCTGGGAGAGGTGGTCCACTCTGTCCAGGCCCAGCTCTTTTCGCAGGCGGGGGACCTCGTGGACGCCCCAGCGATAATCGTTGCGGGCCCCGTGGGGGACGATCAAGATGTTCTTGGGAACCTCCCAGCCGCGGCTGCCGAAATTCCATTCCAGGCGCCACTTTTGGTAATGGCATTTGAACAGCACGACATCGACAGCCTCGGCCATCTTATAGATGAACTCAGCCTCGTCGGGGCTCAGTCGGCCATGAACCGTATGAGGCTCGATGACGGTGGGCCAGTCGGCCAGGTGGGTCAGCAGGTCGAGAAGCCCGGCGTTGTTGTCGCCCACCCCGCGAGAGTCGTGGTACTCGTACAAGCCGTATTCGTGCTGCACGTGGATGGCGAAGGGATTCAACTCCCGGACCTTGGCCACCACCGGCTTGGCCCAATCCCGGCGCGACATATCGATCAGCGGAAACACGCCCTCGCCCCGACCGTCCGTGTGGCTGATCACCAGCACGTCGCGGCTCGGATTGGCCCGCTGAATGAATTCGCGGGCCTCCTCGCAGAACGTACCGATCCCGCACAGCCTCGGGGTGTAGCTGGAAATCAGCACGATGGGCGCAGCCATAGACCATCCCTTTACATTAGAGCCAGGCTCGGTCCCCGGCACCGGCCCGGAAACCTCCGACATTTGATTGTTTCAACACCGTGCCCGCAAGTCCAGAGGAGACCAGCCCAGCCGGCCGGTCCAACGTCCGGCACGGTCCGATAGGTTGGCTGGATGCCCCATGGGGCTGCAACGCGTAGGCAGGTGGTTCTCCCGGCTATGCCGGGAAGTTCACCTGCCGCGCCAAAGCGGTAGGTCAATCCCGGCGCGCCGGGGCGTACGCGGAACAGTCCCGGCACGGCGGGACCCTACGTTTCTCCGCCCGTTCCGCTATGGACCCGACCAAGCCCGTCCTTCAGGACGGGTAAACCAGCCCACCACCACGCCGCCCAAGCCCGCTTCAGCGGGCTTCTCGATGCCGGGCTTTAGCCGCTTGTACTACCACATACCCCCTGCCCCCACCTCCCGCTTGGCCCGCCCTTGCTCTTTCCGCCGGGTCCACGTAACGTTTCCACCGTCGAAGGCTGGGCCATGCCACGTCGGCCCATAGGCCGGTGAACCGCAATTCAGGAGACTCTATCCATGGACGCCACACGTGCCCCAAAAACCGTTCTTGTCGCCCTGCTGACCGCCGTCGCAGTGGCCGGATGCAGCCAACAGACCCGCCGCCCCAGGCAAGTCACCCGCTATGACGCCAAGACGTTTTATGAGACCACCAGCGTCTTCGGCGCTTCGTTCTCAGCCGACGAGTCCCGCATCCTGATCACCTCGGATGCGACCGGCGTGTTCAACGTCTACAGCCAGCCCGTCAAAGGCGGCCAACCGACCCCGCTGACCCACTCGACCACCGAATCGGTTTTTGGGGTCAGCTATTTTCCGCACGATGACCGAATCCTGTTCACAGCCGACAAAGGCGGCAACGAGCGGAACCACCTCTTCGTCCGCGAGGCAGGCGGCGCCGAACGCGACCTGACCCCCGGCGACGAAGTCAAAGCCTCCTTCGCCGGCTGGAGCGGAGACAAGAAGCATTTCTGGGTCACCACCAACGAACGCGACCCCCAGCACTTCGACGTGTACCGCTATGCCACCGACGGCTACGAACGCGAGCGAGTCTTCGAGAACACCGAGGGCTGGACCGTCGCGGATGTCAGCCGCGACGGGCGCTACATCGCCCTTGGCAAAATCCACAATAACGCCGACAGCGACATTTATATCCACGACGTGCTTAACCCCAGCACCGAGCCCAAGCACATCACCGCCCACGAAGGCAACGTCAACCATCAGCCCATGACCTTCACGCCCGACAGCAAAGCATTCTACTACCTCACCGACGGCCAAGGGGAGTTCTATCAGGGCTGGTCCTACGACCTGGCTTCGGCCCAACACAAACCCGTCATCAAAGCCGACTGGGACGTGCAGTACATCTACTTCTCGGAGAACGGAAAATACCGCGTCAGCGGCGTCAACAACGACGCCCGCACCGAAGTCACCGTGCTGGATACCGCCGCCGGACGGCGCCTGGCCATGCCCCAAATCCCGGCCGGTGATGTTCGAGGCGTCAGCATCTCCCGCAGCGAAAAGAACATGGCCTTCTACGTCAATGGGTCCACGGCTCCGTCCAACCTCTACGCCATGGACTTACAGACCCGTCAGCCCCGCCGCCTGACCGACACGCTCAACCCGTCCATCAACCCCGCCGACCTGGTCGAGGGCACTGTGGTCCGCTATCCCAGCTTCGACGGCGTCAAAATTCCCTCCGTCCTCTATCGGCCCAAGCCCGCATCCGCCCGCAACAAAGTCCCCGCCCTGGTCTGGGTCCACGGCGGGCCCGGCGGGCAATCCCGCCTGGGCTACAGTGCCATCATCCAGCACCTGGTTAACAACGGCTACGCCATCCTGGCCGTCAACAACCGCGGCTCGTCCGGCTACGGCAAGACCTTCTTCCACATGGACGACCGCAAGCACGGCGAAGCCGACCTCAAAGATTGCGTCTGGGGCCGTAAATACCTCGAAACGCTCGACTGGGTAGACGGCCAAAAGGTCGGCATCATCGGGGGCAGCTACGGCGGCTTCATGGTGGCCGCCGCCCTGACCTTCGAGCCCCAAGCCTTCGACGTCGGCGTCAACATCTTCGGTGTCACCAATTGGCTCCGCACGCTCAAGAGCATCCCGCCCTGGTGGGCTTCCTTCCGCGATGCCCTCTATGCCGAAATGGGCGACCCGGCCATCGACGAAGACCGCCTCCGCCGCATCTCGCCGCTGTTCCACGCCGCCAACATCGTCAAGCCCCTCCTGGTTGTCCAAGGAGCCAACGACCCCCGCGTCCTGCAAGCCGAGAGCGACGAACTCGTAGCCGCCGCCCGCAAGAACGGCACCCCGGTCGAATACGTCCTATTCCCCGACGAAGGCCACGGCTTCCGCAAAAAAGCCAACCGCATCAAAGCCTCCGAGGCCTTCGTGAAGTTCCTGGACCAATACTTACGAGGAAACGAGAAGGGCTAACAAACAACCCCAAGAGCCGCGAACTTCAGTTCGCGCGGACTAGAATACGAGGCGTTTGCATCGGTCCCCCACCCCCGATTGATCGGGATCGATGACCTTCGCGCTGCTGGCCCAGCGTCGCCGGAAATTGAGAACGGCCAGAGAGCTGCGAAAGC
>JBHHVM010000283.1:0-4986 GCA_046754265.1 Phycisphaerae bacterium | reverse complement strand
CGGCAGGGGGCGGCCACGGTGGCGGGCGATGCGACTTCGCGGGCCCCAACGTTGACCGGTGGGCTGGTGCGATGACTATGCGAACCTGGCAGATCAAAACCAGTCGCGGCAAGCTCGAAGCTGGAAGGGTTCGGCAGGTCTGGGCCCGGTTCGGTCGATTCACGCGCCCCCATCGTTGGGCGTTGGTTGGTGCGTTCGCCGCAGCCTGGGGCGTGATTGCCACCCAGCTTGCCGCCCCTTGGCCGATCAAGATCGTCTTCGACTACGTGCTCTCGGACAAAATGGCGTCGTCGGGGTTCGGACAAGTGCTTGCGCGCTGGTCGGCTGGACCCCAATCGGTGTTGATCTGGGTCTGTGCCGCCGTCTTGGTCATTGCCGCGATTGACGCGGCCTGCTCGTACGTCCGCGACGTGCTGCTGGCCCGCACGGGGCAGCGCGTGGTGGCCCGAGTCCGCCAGGAGCTATTTGCCCATCTGCAAACGCTGCCGCCCTCCGCCCTGGAGCGCCGCCGCACCGGTGAGTTGCTCATGCGCCTGACCGGCGACATCATTATGCTCCGCCAGATGCTGGTCAATTCGTTGATGACCGGCGGCCAAAGCGTTCTGACAATTGCGGTCATGATGGCGGCCATGTTCTGGCTGAATCCGGTGCTGGCCGCGCTGGGCATCGCCCTGGTGCCATTGACGTTGTGGGCGACGTGGCGCATTTCGCACCAGATCAGACGGGCCACCAAGAACCAGCGCGAAAAAGAGAGCGAAGTGGCTTCCATCGCCCACGATGTGCTGGGGGCCATGGCCGTGGTGCAGGCCTTTAATCGCGAAGACATCGAGAAAAAACGCTTTTCGCGCCAGAACCGCAGCTCCATGCGGGCTGGGCTCAAAACCACGCGATTGCAGTCCAAGCTTTACCGCATGGTGTCCCTGGCGTCGGCCGCCGGAATGTGTGCCATTCTCTACGTGGGAGTCCGTTCTGTCTTGGCTGGGGCCATGACCGCCGGCGATCTGCTGGTGTTCGTTTCCTATCTGCGGGCCTTGAACAAGCCTATGCGGCAACTATCCAAGCTGGCGAGTCAGGTCGCCAAATCGACCGCCTGCGGAGAGCGCGTGGCCGAGATATTTGCTATCACCCCAGCCGTCCGGGCTGCACCTCACGCAAAAGAGCTGGAGCGCGCCCGTGGAGGCATCCGCTTCGCCGAGGTGAGCTTCTTATACGGAGATGGCACCAAGGCCTTGTCCGACGTGTCGTTTGAGATCGCCGCTGGCGAGCACGTCGCGGTGATCGGCCACACCGGCGCGGGCAAGAGCACCCTGGCCAAACTGCTGCTTCGATTCCACGACCCGCAAGAGGGCGACGTCTATATCGATGATCTGAACCTCCGCGATCTGACGCCCCAGTCGATTCGTCGGCAGATCGGCTGGGTCCATCAGGACACCATACTCTTTGGCATGACCGTGGGGGAGAACATCTCGCTGGGGCGCCCCGACGCAGACTCGGCCGCGGTTCGGGCCATAGCCCGCCGCGTTTGTGCCCACGAATTCATCAAGGCTTTGCCCAACGGATACGCAACGGTGTTGGGGCAAGGGGGCCATACCTTGTCGGGCGGACAGCGTCAACGCCTGGCACTGGCCCGGGCGCTGCTTAGAGAACCCGCCATTCTCCTGTTGGACGAGCCAGCCACCGGGCTCGACGCCCAAACCCGGCAGCACGTGGAGCGGGCCTGGGCCCGTAATGAGAGCAAGGTCACCACGCTGGTGATCTGCCATCGCCTGACCGACATGGATCGCTTCGACCGCATCATGGTCCTCCAGCGCGGCCGGCTGGTGGAGATCGGGCGGCACGACGATCTGGTGTCTGCCGGTGGAGAGTATGCAGCCATGGTCGCCGCGGCGCGCAGTCCCGGCATAGCGGAGCGGGCGGCATGTTAAACGTGGCCACTCGATTCCCGAGCGACGCGGTCTTCGGCGAGTCCACCGATTGGCTCGATCCCGACGCGGTGTTGGAGGCGGTCAGGTCGCGGGCCGTCGATATCGAAGAAAGGCAGCGGCTGGCCTGGCGGTCGTGCCGAATGATCGAAGCCCTGTATCACCCCGGGCGCTACCTTCGCGCCGCCTATGTGCTGACGGAGGATTCGGACGTGCCTGCCGCCCGGGCCTGGCCCGAAGGGCAGGTGATCTATCTGAACTATCCGGTGCGCCGTCCCGTATCCCGACGCGGGGCTGTGATTGACCTGGGCGGGGTGGAGGCGGAAGTCTATTGTTTCCCCAACGATCGCCGGCTGCGCGGCCTGAGAAAGTTCGCCGGCCGAGTCGACGCGGTGCGCCAATGGCAAAGTTGGTTAGACGAGAGGGGCAATGACTTTCGCATCGATCCGGATTCTCTCCAACGACTCCTGGTCCGTTACGTTCCCGAGCAAAAGTGGGTGGTGCGCATCCGGGCCCAAAGTGTCCCGGACGATGCCGGTGCGTCCACAAAGCGTCGGATCGCGGTCCGGTCCGCCGCGCCCGAGGCGTGCCGGAAACTGGCAGCCCGACATCGGGCCTTGTCACACCTGGCGTCCGACGGCTCCATGCCTTTTGGGGTTCCGCGCGTTGTGGGGCTTGCTGAGTCCGACGCCATTCTGGCCACGGAATGGATACGAGGGCAAAAGCTGACCGAGACCCTAAGCGCCGGCGACGACGCAGCTTCGATAGCGCGCGTGGCTAGCATTCTTGCCGAACTGCACAGCTTACCCATTGGTGGGCTGGATGTACTGACACCCCAACACACACTCGGACAGGTTCAACATGCCGTGTCCGACCTGACCGTGGCCTGTCCGGATGAAAAGGCTCGACTGGGAACTTTGGCCGACAAGCTGGAACGACGTCTGGCCACGGTTGATCCCGTGGCGCCCGTGTCCTTGCACAACGATTTTCACTGGAACCAGCTCACCATCAAGAAAGACCGCTGGACGCTGCTGGATCTTGAACGCATGGCCAGCGGTGATCCCATGGTGGACGTCGCCAATTTCGCCATGCAGTTGCGCACGTTGGGAGACAGGCCCGAGATTGACGTGACAGCCAATCAGGCCCTGCGATGGGCCGGTCTGTTTCTCGAAGCTTGGCGTCGCCTCGGCAGAACCCAAATCGATGCGGATCGCTTCAGGAGTTACGCCGTCGTATCCCTGCTTCAACTGGCCCGGGGCATGATGCGGCATCTACGGCCCGGTTGGGCCGACTTGACTCGGTGTTGCCTGGATCGGGCCGAGACGTTGTTGAACCAGACCGGCGGGCAGGTGACTTTATCATGAACGCGGGCGCCCCAATCGCATCGTCGAGTTCCCAGGCCCAGTGCCTGGTTGATCGCGATCAGGTTGAAGCAGTCCTGGCGGCAGCCGTGCCCGGCGGGCAGATCGAGGGTCATGCCCCGCGCCATGTACGCATCGAACGATGTTGGCCCGGGCGTAGCGGCGACATCTCGTTCGAATGGTCGTTCGATTTGGCGCCCGGCACTCGCCAGGTTTTGCACGGCCAGCTATTGGACTCAGTGCCCGACAGCCCCGATGGGCTGCGTGCAGCCACACCGGTCATCCGCGACGGTCTGTTGCTCAACGTCTTTGCCGACTTGCCGCAATGGCGGTTGCGAGTTCACTCGTTGGACCGCGATCCTCGTTTGACGCACTTGGCCAAGGATGGCTCGACGCATCGCCACCCTTACTCGCGACGCGGCGGTGGACCTGAAACCTCCGCCGGGGGACGTGGTGGCCAAGCCGATTTCTTACCGGGCGGGTCGCAGGGCCACGCTGGCCTACCAGAGCCGTACTCCGGGTGTTGCCTCGCCGTGGGTGGCCGGAAAGACCTTTCATAACGGACGAGGCCTGCGCCTAATCGAGTCGCACCTGCGAATCAACCGGCAGTTGGCCGAGCGATCTCATGGACAAATACGGACGCCGGCGGCGGCCGGCTACCTGCCGGACGAGCACATGGCCGTCTTCTGTTGGGCCCCCGGTGAACCCGTGACCGATCGGTCGCGGCGCTGTTCCGAAGCGATCCTCCGCGCCATAGACGCCCTCGCGCATCTCCACCACGTCTGGTTGCCGGAGCTGCCCGACTTTACTCTTGCAGATGAGTGCCAAATTGTGACCCGATGGTACGAATTTCTCCAACGCGTCAGACCGGTCCAGGCGCGACGCGTCGCCGCGCTGGTCGAGGGCCTGGCCCAGTGGAGCCGGCGCATCCAACCTGGGCGCCGATGCACGCTGCACCGTGATTTCTACGCCTCTCAGGTGCTGGCGACTCGGCGGACCATCACCGTGCTGGATTTGGACACGCTGGCCCGCGGAGAGCCGGGCGTCGACCTGGGCAACTTCATCGCCCACTGGTACTTCGACACGCTGTCCGGTAAGGATGATTCAGCCACCTTCGCGGACCTACTCGAAAGTGCCGCCCAGCGATATGAGGCCGGTGGCGGTTCGATCGATCGACAGGTCTTGGGTTTCTGTTGCGCCAGCGCCCTGTTTCGAATCGGCGCCGTCCATTGCTTACGCACCGCGACTGGCCGATACACCGAACCTTTGTGGGATCAGGCTCGGGAAGTCATGGCTCAGGGCGGTGGCGGCGAGGCGTCCCCTGCCCGGTCCTTGAACGTGGACATCCATTGATCGGGCCGTTTGATGAGGTAAAGTACAATGAACGCACACTCTAGAATGCCGGTCCGGGCCTTTACTTTGATCGAACTGCTGGTGGTGGTGTCCATCATCGGCTTGCTGATTAGTATTGTCACTCCCTCCTTGCGCCGGTCTCGCGAGATGGCCAGAAAGACCGAATGCCTCACGCACCTGCGGGCGCTGTTTCTGGGCAACGCCATGTACGTGGAGCAGGAGGGCCGATTCCCCAACCTGAACAACGACCCCGACGACGGGGCCTGGCAATACAACTACATCATCTACGATGGGCGCGACTTTGAAGAAAACTTCGGCCCGCTGGTGGCTGCCGGTGACGACTTCATCCC
>JBHHVM010000282.1:0-4987 GCA_046754265.1 Phycisphaerae bacterium | reverse complement strand
GTGGTGCGCCGCCTGCCCCTGGTGGTCGACCTGGACGGGTTCCTGGTGCCACAGCTTGGCTTCGCCCTGGCCTGCAACCTGTTGGGAGTCGATCTGAGCAGTCTGGGCTTTGACGATGGCGACCTGACCCTGGCCGACGCCGATGGCCGAACCTACCGCGTGCCGCTGGGGCCCGACGGCAGGAGCCTGCTGAACTGGCATTTGGACCGCGATCACCCCCAGTGGCGCAACAGCTTCGAACACCTGCCCGTAACCCGGGTCATGGAACTTGTGGAGAACCGGCGGATCATCAGCCAAAATCAAAGCCGCTACGCCTTGCGGATGGCCCAAGCGGTGGAACTGGTCCGCGGTGGTCCCGGAGCCGCCTACGCGGAATACGAACAAGCCGTTCGGCAACTCAACCGGCTTACGAAGCAACAGGCCTCCGGTTTGGCGCTAAGTGAGCAGGAGCAACAACGTCTGGCAACCGAAGCAGGACCATTGACCGAGCGCGTCGCCGGAATGCAAGCCGATGCCCTGGCCATGCTCGAGCAGCTTGGCGAGCAGATCGAGGGGCTGCAACCCGAATCGCCCGAAGAGGAACGGGTTTTCGCCCAAGTCCGGTCGTTATCGCGCGACTTGCTGGCTGGGCAACTCAAACGGCAAATCGAAGCGGACAACGCCGAGTTGGCCGCGCGCAACCAGGAATTGGCCGCGGATTTGCGGTCACACATCCAGGGCAAAGCCTGTTTTGTGGGCTACACGGCCGCAGCCGTTTCCGACTTCGTCAACACGCCCGTCTATAAGAGCGCCCCCGGTGTCTTGGCCCATGCCAACATGGTCAACAGTCTGCTGCAAGACCGCTTCGTGCGGTTGGCTCCGCGGTGGCTCAACGCGCTGCTCATGGTGCTGGCCGGCCTGACCATGACCTTGCTGGCCGCCACCCGGGGGCCGTGGGTCAGCCTGATCTCCGTGTTGCTGCTGATATCCGCATTATTGTTGGCCTCGATCCTGCTATTCGTCGCCAAGGTCACGTACGTGGCATCAGCCGTGGCTGCCCTGACCGTGTTCATTTGCTGGGCGTTCATCACGCTGTACCGGCAACTCACCGAGCAACAGGCCAAGCGGCAGTTTTCCAGGGCCTTGGCCCAGTACACCTCGCCGGCGGTAGCAGCCCAGATCGCCCGGCAGGCCCGGGTGGAAGACCTGGCCCCCAGACCCCGCGAGGTGACCTGCTTTTTCAGCGACTTGAAGGGCTTTACCAGCATCAGCGAGCGGCTCGGCGCCGAGCGCACCCGCGAATTGTTAAACCCCTACCTCGAAGCCATGTCGCAGGTGCTGCTCGAGCACCGGGCCATGATCAACAAGTTTATGGGCGATGGGATCTTCGCGTTTTTCAATCCGCCCATCATGGAATGCAGCGACCACGCCCAACGGGCTTGTGCCGCCGCGGTGGAGAGTGTGCGAGCGCTTCAGGGCCTGAAGGAACGGTTCGCCGACATTACATTGGGCCAAGACATGGCCGGCTTGGAAATGCGCGTGGGCATCCATACCGGCGATGTCTTCGTCGGGGATTACGGCAGCGCCAGCAAGCTCGACTACACCTGCATCGGGGACACGGTGAACCTGGCCGCCCGCCTGGAGCCGGCCAATAAAGCCTTCGGGACCTGCCTGATGATCTCGCAAGCCACACAAGAGCAGTTGGACGGGCGGTTCGTCTGCCGTCCCTTGGGCAAACTCCAGGTGGTCGGCAAGAAACAAGCGGTGTCCGTGTTCGAGTTATTGGGACGGTCCCGGGACCTGAACGCCGAGCAGGTCAGCTATGCGGAGGACTTTGCCCGGGCGGTGGCCTTGTTCCAGGCCCGGCAATGGGACCAGGCCAAGGCGGCCTTCCAGCACTGCCAGCAGGCCCGCCAGGCCGATGGAGCCGCCAAGCTGTACTTGCGTCACATCGCCGCATTCCAAGACCACCCCCCACCCGACGATTGGAACCAGGGCATCGAACTGACCAGCAAATAGGCGGCGGACCCCGCCGAGGTAAAGTCGGATTCGCCGAGCCCGATTTATCGGGCGCTTGGTCAAGTCGGTCCCGTTCAATTCCGAAGTATCTTGTGCCGACACGTGCGACGGTTGGGTCTTGTCGGGGCACAGCTTCATCCGGAGGCATTTTGGTCGTGGGGCAACCTCAGATTCACGTGCTGTTGGACGAGCCTGAAATGCCGCCGGCCATTGCCGCCGCCTTACAACGCGTCGGGGCCGGCATCCGGTTGAGTCGTCTGGAATCGGAACTGGAAACGCCTTCCCCTGCCCAAGCCGACGCTCGGTTGGTGGTCACCTCGCCCTCGAACGAAGCCGGCTCAGCTCGCTGGCAGGCATTGCTCAAGCACTGCCATCAACACCCCTGCGCCACGCTGGTCCTGACACCCGAACCCATCGATGCCCTCGGCGTGCCCGGTGCAGCCAACTCGGGACCGATAGGGTTCGCCAACGACCTATCGGCCGACGAACTGGCCGGCCGGCTGACCGCCATGTGTACCCTGCACCGCTCCTATGCCCAGATGCAAGAGGAGCTGGTCGAGTTACGCCACCGCAATCGCACTCGCGCAGTCGATGCCAACGATTTCGACGAGCAAATGCGGCTGGCCAGTCAAATCCAGCGAGACATGCTGCCAGACCCGCCGCCCATCATTCCCGGGGCGATTCTGCATGCGCTGTACCGACCGGCCCAGCACGTTAGCGGCGACATCTACGACGTAACCCATCTCGACGAAGAGCACGTAGCCCTGTCGCTTGCCGATGCCACCGGCCACGGGCTGCCAGCCGCCCTGCTGACCATGCTGATCAAGCGGACCTTGCGGGGCAAACAGGTCTTCAACGGATCGTACCGTCTCTTGGCGCCGGACATGTTGCTGGCCCAACTCAACGATGAATTGCTGGAAGCCAACCTCAGTCACTGCCAGTTCGTGACAGCCTTGTATGCGGTTTACGACCACAAGACGCGGGTACTGTGCTGGGCCCGAGGGGGAGCCCCCCATCCGATTCTGATTCGGCCAGGCCAACCCACCCGCATGCTAACCAGCGCCGGGCCCCTGCTCGGTGCCGTTGAAGGGGCACAGTTTGACCGCATCGAGACCCAACTCGAATCGGGTGACGTGGTCATCCTCCGCACGGACGGCCTGGACAATCTGCTGTTAAACGAGAACGGCCAAAGAATCCACGACACCATCGAGGAAACGACCTGGTACCAGGAGCTGGGCAGCTTGCCTCCGGTCGAACACCTCACCGACCTGGCCGATTTGCTGGACGTAACCCCACCCTCCGATTGGCCGGTGGACGATCTGACCGTCCTGGCCCTTCACATCGAATAATCAGAAGCGCCCACAGTGCATGGCTTTGGCATGACAGCGCTAGTTCCTTCCTAACCAAGCGAGCCGCGAACTTCAGTTCGCGCGGACTCCCGCACGCCCTGAATCCTGCCGACCGAAGAAAAACGTTCTAACGCTGTCATGCTAGGAAGACCCGTCTTGAAGCACTTCTCCATACCAGGTACAGTGCTGACCCATTGCAGTCACGAAGCGATGCGATCCGCATTCCCGGAGGTGTCGTTGTGCCAAGTACGGACGATCCGCTGAAAAGCGACAATTCGAATCCAGACGAGACCGGATCAACCTCGCCGGTGACCAGCCCGAGGGACATTGCGGCTCATCACAAACGGCGAACCGGCGCCGTGCCCCCCGAACGCATCGGCCCCTACAAGATCCTCGAAATGCTCGGTGAAGGCGGCATGGGGACCGTCTACCTGGCCGAGCAAACATCTCCCGTTCATCGACGGGTCGCTCTTAAGATCGTCAAGCTCGGCATGGACACCAAGCAGGTGGTCGCCCGGTTTGAGGCTGAGCGCGAGGCGCTGGCCCTTATGAACCATCCCGGTGTGGCCAAGGTCTTCGATGCCGGCGTGAGCGAGCAAGGTCGGCCGTACTTTGTGATGGAGCACGTGCCGGGTATCGCCATCACCGACTACTGCGATCAGAACCGGTTGCGCACGCATGAGCGTCTCGAACTCTTCATGCAGGTCTGCCATGCCGTCCAACATGCCCATCAAAAGGGAATCATTCATCGCGACATCAAACCGAGCAACGTACTCGTCGCCGTGCAGGACGGTACAGCCGTTCCAAAGGTAATCGACTTCGGCGTCGCCAAAGCCACACAGCAACGCCTGACCGAAAACACCCTGTTCACCGAACAAGGTCAGCTCATCGGCACGCCGGGATACATGAGTCCGGAGCAGGCTGAGATGTCCGCCCTGGACATCGACACGCGCACGGACATCTACTCGCTCGGCGTGTTGCTCTACGAGCTATTGGTCGGGGCCAGGCCTTTCGATGACGAGTCGCTTCGCCAGGCGGGCTTGGCCGAAATCCAGCGCATCATCCGCGAGGTCGAACCGCCCAAGCCCAGTACCAGGCTCAGCACACTTGAAATCGAGCCGCCGGCTTCAGCCGGCGCGGACCTCGAACCAGGCAAAACCGCGCGGACCAAAACCCGCAGCTCGCTGCACGACATCGCCCGCAAGCGCCGGGCCGACCCCAGGGCCCTCACGCGGCTCATTCGCGGTGATCTGGACTGGATCACCATGAAGGCCCTGGAGAAGGACCGCACCCGCCGCTACGACTCAGCCTCCGATTTTGCCGCCGATATTCACCGGCACCTGCGCCACGAGCCGGTGGTAGCCGGCCCGCCCACCGCCGGATATCGCATTGGTAAGTTCGTACGCCGCAACCAAGGCATGGTGACCGCCGCGACGGTCGTGTTCCTGGTGCTGGTCGCCGGCATCGTAGTGGCCACCCACCAGCGCAACCGCGCCGTCACCGCAGAACGCCAACAGAGCCGCGCCCGTAAGGAAGCGGAAGACGCCCGCGATGCCGAAGAAACCCAAAGGAAACTGGCCGAGCAGCGGGCCAAGGAGACCGAGCAGGTGGCCGAGTTCCAGTCATCCATGCTCAGCGAG
>JBHHVM010000281.1:0-5009 GCA_046754265.1 Phycisphaerae bacterium | reverse complement strand
ACCCCAGCCACGCGCCTTAGCCAGCTATTCAACATCGCCCAGGACCCCTACGAACAAAACAACCTGCTCGACCGCTACCCTCAGCAGTCGCGCCAACTGCTTCAAACCATCCAAGAAATCGTCGATCTCAACCAAAGCATCGCCGCCGGTTTCACACCCGAATCAGCCGACCTGACGCCTCAACAGTTGCAACGACTCAATTCCATCGGCTATCTGGGCGGCAACTAACGCCAACAACCCCGACTCCATCCAAAAATCGCCCCGCGCGTTGACCGGCCTGTTGGCTGGACGTAAATTTCCCCTGCCCCGCAGCTTCCCGCGGGCATGACCCGGTTTTTCGGAGAATTCACACATGGCAGTAACGTTGACCCGGCGACTGGGCACGCCCCTGATCGCCGCCGGTTTGTTGGTCGCGTTAGCCGGCTGCGGCTCATCCGGGGCGGTCGCAGCCTCCGGCGGCGGGGGTGGACCCGTCATCGACAACACACCCGAATTGCCCGACGAAGGTCAGGATGCCGGGCCGGATGAATTGGCATCCATCAACGACGGCGGCGGCGACCTTGCAGACCGACTCGGGGGCGCAACCTACACAGGCCAGGCCAACGGCTCTGCCGCCGCAGGCGGATCGCTAACGCTGACCTTCGACGACCAAGGCGTTCTGATCACGCTCGGCGGCACGGTGCTGGGCGACTTTCTGGGGCTCGGCGATCAATCTGACGTGATCTTCGACTACCAGGCCGGCCTGGTCACCGGCACCGTTCGAGGTCCAGCCACCGCCGACCAGCCGCTGCAAGAATTCCTGACCGACACGCAGCAAACGATTGAGCTACGCAATGTCGCGGTGCTGCTGACCCTGGATTCGCTGCTGATCACCACGACCTATAACGCCGACCTCAACGGCCAACCACTGGGCGATCGTGAAATCCGAATCGAAGGAACCGTGAGGTTCGCCACGAACGAGGACATTCAAGGCGCTTTGATTCTGCCCGGAATATCGGACGCTCAGGTGCCCACTTTCACGCTCCTGCGACAATAACCCCCCCTCCAAAACGCGGAACGCGCAACACGCCGTGCCCAATTCTCCTCCGGCGCGCCGGGGCTATTCGGACCTAGAGACCCATTCTCACTTCTCACTTCTCACTTTTCGCTTCTCAATTCTCAATTCTCAATTCTCAATTCTCAATTCCCTTACTCCCCGCCCCGGCTTTTCCGATGAGAACGTCAGTGGCTTGTCCGAAAATAGGGATGAAGCCCGCTGTATCTGGATTGCTGGGCGTTCGTTGAGGAAAACATGGCCAGGACTTTGCGCACCTGCGTATACAGTGCAAACGCAGAGACAGGCAACCACATTCTGAACGCCTTGGGACATCTTCCCGAGGTCCAGGTGGTGGCCCAGGCTACTTCCCTGGACGAGGCATTGGCCGCCCTCGGCCAGGAGCGTCTCGCCTTGTTCCTGGTCGACCTGGACCCGGACGTCGCCGCCAGTCTCGAAATTGTCGGACACCTCGCCGAGCAATCCCACGAGCTGGGCATTATCGGCGTTTCCTGTCAACGGGATCCCGAAACCATCATCAGTGCCATGCGCAGCGGGTGTACCCAATTCGTCTGCGCCCCCATCGAAATCGAGGATCTGCAAGTGGCCCTGGCCCGAATCGCATCGGCCAAGCCAAGGGGCGAGCGGGTGTGCCATCGCATTGGCGTGATCGGCTCAGCCGGAGGGGCCGGCACCACCATGGTCGCCTGCAACCTGGCCCTGGAATTGGCCGGGCTCACCGAATCGCCCACCGCCCTCCTGGACATGGACCTCGATTTCGGCGACGTGGCTGCCAGTTTCGATACCTCACCCAAGTACACCGTCGCCGACGTCTGTTCCGCCAATGCCGAGCTGGATGCCTCGGTCATCGAGTCCGCCATGGTGACCTTGCCCTGCAAGGTACACTTGCTCGCCCGACCGACCAAAATGGGCGACGCCAACCAGGTGTGTCCCGAAGCCGTGTCTCGAATGCTCGACATTCTCGGTGATCGGTACAACAACATTGTCATCGACCTGCCCAGGACATTTACCACCGGCAATGCCGCCGTGGTACAACAGGCCGACGTCTTGTTGATCGTGGCTCAGCTTCGGGTGGCCTCCATCCGCAACGCCCACCGCGTCTATGAACTGTTGATGCACATGGGGGCCGATGAAAACGCCGTCAAACTGGTCCTCAATCGGGCCAATGCGGCCCACGAGCGAATCTCGGCCGGCAACGTCGAAGAAACCTTCGGCCAACCGATCTTCGCCAAGATTCCCAACGATTACCGCAACGTCACCGCCGCGCTGGACCTGGGCCGCCCCATCCAGGATGGTGCCCCAAAAAGCTCGGCCCGACTCGCCATCCAGGAACTGGCCAAGAGAATCGCCACGCCCCAAGACAGCAATAGCAACGCCCCCAAGGGTCTGTTCCAGAGGTTCTTGGGCAAAAAGACCGCCGCGAACTGATTGACGAAGCGTCACGCATTGGCCCTTGGTCGTGTCCACGCCCCATCGAGCTGCGATATGCACGACGCAACTCGTGATGCTTGCATAAACCCCACCCGCTCGTTCATGCAGCGCCCCGCGCAAAAAGTCCAGGCCAAACCCACGCGTGCAGTCCGCAGCAGCTCCGTCCAGTGGTTGCCGAGCCTGGTTTGGACGGGTGTGCTGGTGCTGGCCTTGATCGCCTGGCGCTGGCCCTTTCTGGCACACCCAGCCCGCACCATGGACAGCGATGAAGCCATCACCGGGCTGATGGCCCTGGACATCCTCGACGGCGCCCGCCCCCTTTACTACTACGGGCAAGGCTACTTGGGGACCACCGAACCCTTCACCGCCGCGGGGGTCTTCGCCCTTCTTGGGGCTACGCCCTTGGCCTTGCGGATCGCCCCATTGTTGCTCTTTGCCCTTTCGCTGCCCGTGCAGCTCTTGGTTGTCAGCCGCTGGTTCGGTCGTTCAGCCGCATGGTGGAGTGTGTTGTTCATGGCTTTGCTGCCGGCCCCGGCGGCGCTGTGGACGGTCAAGGCCCGCGGCGGATTCACGGCTGTGTTCTTGATGGGCATGGTTCTGGTCTGGACCTGTCAACGGGCGGCGGACTCAGCCGGGGTTCGCCGGAGAATCTGGGGCTTTGTCAGCGGCGCGGCCCTGGGCTTGGGCTGGTGGACCAACCCCATGATCGTCTTCTACGTCGTGCCTTTGGCCGGATTGGTGATCCGTCGGCTAAACGGCGTAGGCCCAATCGGGCTGCGTCACTGTGTGGCATTCACGTTACCGACCACCCTGGGCTTGTTGCTGGGCCTCACTCCGGTTTGGATCTACCGCCTCGCTCCCGCGAGCCTGGTTTCGCGCCAGTTGTTCGACCCGGACCCCCACGCCTGGCTTGCGGGCTTGACCTTGCTGGCCCGGAGCATCCTGCCCCTACTGTTCGACCTGAGCGTTGCGACATTGGGGTTGATCGCTGTCCTCCTAGCGGTTTGGACGGCATACTCGATGACACGCTCGTGTCGCTGCACTGCCGTCCGTCGTGGAGAAGGGCCGATCTTCGTGGCCTTGATGGTCGCTGCCGTGCCGTTGATAGCCTTGCTGAGCAACCAGCTTGCCGATGTCCATTCCTTTCGCTACTTGCTACCCATCTATGTCCCCTTGAGCATCGCGCTGGGCAAGCTGTGTTCATCCGGACTGACCGTCACCGGCTGGCACCGGGTCGCAGCCCTGGGCTTGGCCGTGGTTTGGGCCGGTCACTGCGGGCATTCGATGTGGCGGCACCGGCACGACCGCATCGAACCGATACCCGCCCAAGATATCCTGTACGCCGCCCAAAACGCCGGGGTCGACGCCCTGGCAGCACCCTATTGGCAGGCCTATCGGCTCAGCTTTCTGACCGGACGACGGCTATTGACCGTGCCCGTTGACGGAATCAGTCGCGACCCTCTTGGGCTGGCGCAGTGGAATCGTTCATCGAACCGAGCGCTCATCTGGCCGACCGATCGACTGGGTGATATGACGGGCCTGCGAAGTCGGACGGCGTCGGCGATGTCCGTCGGTCGATGGTCGGTCGTTCCGATCACACTTTCGGATTCGAGCGAAGGTGCAGCCGACGGTCAACAGTTGTTGGACATCCTGAGGCAGGATCTGCCGGAGCACGAGCCGCCCCGATCAGCTTGGCCGGCCTTGCAGTGAATCGGCCGACCGCCTGGAAACTCGCTTGACGGGTTCAACCCTTGTCGATCAAGCCCACCAGACGCTCGATGGTGCGGTCGGTGGCCCCTTGGTTTTGCAGAACCACTTGGCGGGCTTGAAGTCCCTGTTGGCGGGCGGTGTCCGGATTGATCAGCAGCTCGGCTACGGTTGCAGCCAAATCGGCAACGCCCCGTACTTGATGAAGGGCGCCAACCTTTGCCAACGCGGCCACGGGCAGGGCGAAGTTGTTCATGTGCGGGCCGGCGATGATGGGCTTGGCCAGGGCAGCCACCTCCATGGGGTCCGATCCGCCCATGGGGACCAGGGACCGGCCCACAAAGACGGCCGTAGCCAGGCAATAGAATTGGCGCAACTCGCCCATGGTGTCTCCCAGGATGACCGCAGGCCGGCTGTCGTCGTTTGAACTCGCCGAATCGTTGGTTGCCCCGTGGGGTCGTTCGCTACGGCGGACACACTTGAAACCGCGGCTGCGAATCAGGTCAGCCACTTGGTTGAAGCGCTCCGGCTTTCGCGGCACGATGGCCAATGCCACATTCTGTCCTTGCTGTAGCAATTGACCGTAGGCCTCGAGCAGCAGTTTCTCCTCGTCGGGGCCGGTGCTGCCGCAGACCCATAAGGGGGTGGTTGATGAAAGGCCCAGGGCAGCAGATAGGGCTTCGGCGCCATCGATGGAATCAGCCACGATGGTGGTATCCCATTTGAGCGACCCAGCCACTTCGACCCGGTTGGCTGGCACTCCTAGTTCCACGAATCGGCGGGCGATGGACTCGTCTTGGGCCCCGACCCAGGCCAA
>JBHHVM010000280.1:0-5024 GCA_046754265.1 Phycisphaerae bacterium | reverse complement strand
TTCTCGGAAGTTCTGCCAACGCGGATTTCTCACCTTGGAAAAGGGCGGCTGCTCACTCCAGGCCCGTTCGATGGACCGGGCTGGCAGCAGGTTTCTATCCTCGCAAAAAGCCACAAAGATGATCCTATCCAGCAGCTTCTGGGCAATGTGGATGGAGGTTTCTAATGGTTTTTCGTGCGGCGGCTTGCGCAGATGGTCGATCAGGGCGATGCGGTTCTTGTGGTACTCGTCGTACAGCTCGCGCCCGACTTCGCGCTGCCGGTTTTCGCTCTCGGCGAGCAGTTGCAGCGCCCGCGGTTGCTGGCCTTTGAACAGCGGTAGCAGGCCGCCTCGGGCAAACAGGCAATAGAAGGCACTGAAGCGCTTGGAATCTCGAAGCTCCTGAAGGGTGAACACTTCATAGGCATGGGGAGTCTTGTTTCGATGATACAATCGAAAGCTGACGTAGTTGCAAACCATCCCCCAGGGACAGGTCGGCACGGAATTAAGGTAAACCCAACATTGCTGCACCGCGGTTCGCCCATTGAAGCGATCGCGGTCCAAGTTCACTTTCGGGCCTTTCAGCTCGATGAGTGCGGTAGGGGGGTCGCAACCGTCGGCGCCAAAGAACCCGATCGCTGCGTCCGCCTGCCCACCGTTGACGCCGAAGCGCGGCTCCAGTTGCCACTGCGGCAAGTTCTCGGAGAACAGCGTATAGCCCAGAGCCTTGCCGAAGACCTCGTTGAGGAACTCGCCCTCCAACGTCGTTTCCTTTCGACGCTGAAGCTTGCCGTTGGCCTCCAGGTCCGCCCATTTGCATAGAATCTGGTACGCCTGCTGATATTCGGGCGTGGATTTGAGCCGCAGGTCTCCTGCCGCGGCATTAAGATACCTGGGGAGAATGAGCGTGCGACGCCGGCCGTTACCGAGCCGCGTACCATCCATGTCCGGAAAGAGATCCTGCTGGCCTGGGGTCATCCTGGGTCTTCCCTGCCCTGCCGCTCGCCGCAATCCCTAGCGCGACAATGTACCGCAGTGAATCCTGCCAGACCAGCCTGGACCTGTCGGCAGCCTGTGAGTTTTGCAGGTCCGCGCCCCGGACCCTACTTCAGATTCTCCGGATTCAGAGGCTTTAGCTCATCCACGACAAACTGCCCGTCCTTGCGGATGAGTTTGTCGTCGAAGTGGATTTCGCCTCCGCCGTAGGCTGGGGTTTGGATGCTGACCATGTCCCAGTGGACCGTCGAGCGGTTGCCGTTGTCGGCATCGTCTTCATAAGCAGCCCCGGGGGTGAAGTGGAAGCTGCCGGCGATCTTTTCGTCGAAGAGGATGTCCAGCATGGGGTCGGTAATGTGCGGGTTAAAGCCGATGGCGAACTCACCGACGTAACGGGCCCCCTCGTCCGAATCCAGCACCTTGTTGAGGTGTTCGGTGTTGGTGGAGGTGGCTTCGACCACCTTACCATCCTTGAAGACCAGGCGGATGCTGTCGTGGACCACCCCCTGGTAAAGCGTCGAGGCGTTGTGGGTGATGGTGCCGTTGATGCTGTCGCGGACCGGGGCCGTAAACACTTCGCCGTCGGGGATGTTCAGCTTGCCATCGCACGGCACAGCCGGGATGCCCTTGATGGAGAAGGTCAACTCGGTGCCCGGGCCGACGATCTTGACCCGGTCGGTCTTTTCCATCAGCGCCGCCAACGGCTTCATGGCCTTGGCCATCTTGCGATAGTCCATGGTACACACGTCGAAGAAGAACTGCTCGAAGGCTTCGGTGCTCATGCGGGCGGCCTGAGCCATGGACGGCAACGGATAGCGCAACACCACCCACCGCGTCTTGCGCACCCGGATTTCACTATGCACCGGGTGCCACCACAGCTCCTGATACAGCTTCATTTTCTCGTCGGGCACGTCGGACAGCTCAGCCACGTTGTGCGAGGCCCGCAGCCCGATGTAGGCCTGGACCTGCTTCATGCGGGCGGCTTCGACTTCGGCGATGAGTTGCATCTGCTCTTTGCTGGCCGCGTTGAACAGGGCCCGCATCACCGCGTACTGCTTGAGCGTCACCACCGGCCTGGCCCCGGCCTTGTGGGCCATCTTGATGAGTTCGGTAACCATTTCGGTCGGGGCGTCATAGGCTTCGATCAAGATGGTCTCGCCGGGTTTCATCTCGGTCGAGTAATTGATCAGCACATCAGCCAGTTGGGTCATGCGCGGGTCGGTCATGGTCGTCTCCGTGAAAAAGAACCTAGTGTCCTGTCACAGGTAGTTCGAGGGGTGGCACGGTCTAGCGACGCAGTCGCTAGGCCGTGGCGATCGCGAGAACGCACGGCCTGGCTGCGCCAGACCGTGCCACCGGACCCCTCAATCGACTTGTGATGGAGTACTAGCCTGTTGTGTCCAGCGAGCGTGCCGCCCATGGTAGCACAAACCCGGCCCATAGGTCAGTTCCGCGCCCGGCGTTGACGCTTCTGACCTGCCAGTGGGGACTTGGTGGGCGGGCCTTGGCCCACTACAATGGGCCTGCGCCTGGCAGCGACGGGACCGAGGTGGCCCCGCGGTGACGTATTGGAGTGCTCATGCCTGAACCCAAGCGGGTAGCCTTTGTCTCATTGGGCTGCGCCAAGAACCTGGTGGACTCCGAGAAGATGCTGGGTCTGCTGGCCGAGGCGGGCTGCGCCATCACCGCGGACGAGGCCGACGCCGAGGTGATCGTGGTCAACACCTGTGGATTCCTGGCGGCGTCCCGGGACGAAGCCGTCGGGATCATCAACGACGTCGTCCAAATGAAACAAACCGGCCCGCTCAAACGGGTTGTGGTCGCCGGCTGCCTGGCCCAGCGCGATGGAGACTCGCTGTTGGACCAGGCCCCCGGCATCGACGCCTTGGTGGGGGTCAACAACCGGGCCGACGTGGTCCAGGCTGTGCTGGGCAACGGCGAGCAATCCCGGCGCCGGGCAAACGCCCGCCCCCGGGTGGATCGATTCCTCGGCGAGTATTACTCCCGGGCCGACGACGACACGGTCCGGTTGCGGATCACCCCGCGGCACTACGCCTACCTGCGGATTTCTGAGGGCTGCGACCAGAAGTGTACCTTCTGCACCATCCCGGCCATCCGTGGCCCCATGCACTGCAAGCCGCCCGATGCCGTCATCGCCGAAGCTCGGGAACTGGTCTCCGACCAGGCGGTGGAGATCAACCTGATCGGCCAGGACACCACCAGCTACGGCCAAGACATCGGCTATGGGCCTGGCTTGGCCGGGCTGCTGCGGCAACTCGACCAGGAAGTCGACGGCCTGGCATGGTTGCGCTTGATGTACGTCTACCCTTCGGTGATGAACGACGACATCATCGACGCGGTGGCCCAGTGCGATAAGGTGGTCAAATACATCGACATGCCGCTACAGCATATCAATGATCGAGTGTTGAAAAGCATGCACCGGCGCGTCACCCGGCGGCAGACCGAGACGCTGCTGTCAACCCTGCGCCGGCGCATCGAAGGCCTGACCTTGCGAACCACGCTGATTGCCGGCTTTCCCGGAGAAACCGACGACGAGTTTGCCGAGCTGCTGGACTTCGTGCGCGATTTCAAGTTTGACGCCCTGGGCGTTTTCGCATATTCGCAGGAGCCCGACACCCCTGCGGGCCGAATGAAAGATCAGGTGCCCGACGACGTCAAAGCCCAACGCGTCGAAGCCCTGATGACCGCCCAGCAACAAGTGGCTTTCGAGAAGGCGGACGCAGCCATGGGCAAGGAGTTCGAGGTCCTCGTGGAGGGGCCTGCCATGGAAGGTCTGATTCCCACACGTCATGCAGGCCAGGCGCCGGAAGTCGATAGCCTGACCTGGCTTGAAGCGCCACCGGCCAAGTTGACGCCGCTGGAGGTTCCCTTGGCCACCCCCGGGCGATTCGTGGCTGTCCGCTGCACCGGGCGAAAAGAGTACGATCTATTGGCCGTACCCACGTCGATCCATCTGCCCGTGCTAGGCTAAGCCATGCGGATCAATCTTCCGAATCAGATCACCCTGGGGCGATTGATACTGGCCATCGTCTTTTTCGTTTTGCTTTCGGGGCACGATCAAGCCGCCCCAAACCCGACCGTCTTGAACACCTGCCTGGTGATCTTCGTCGTGGCGGCCCTGACCGACATTCTGGACGGATATTTGGCCCGAAAGCAAAACCAGGTCACCTCGCTGGGCCGGGTGCTGGATCCTTTCGTCGACAAAGTGCTGATCTGTGGGACGTTCGTGTTCTTCTGTTCAAGCCTGTTCGTCGATTCCGAAGGGGTCAACGTGACCGGGGTCCGCGCCTGGATGGTGGTGGTCATCGTGGGGCGCGAACTTCTGGTCAGCGTGCTGCGTAGTTTCACCGAGGCCGGCGGTCGGGCGTATGCGTCGGCCCTGACCGGTAAGATCAAAATGGTGCTGCAAAGCGTCACGGCTGGGTTGGTGCTGTTGGTGGTGGCCAATTTTGATCCACCAACCGGTAACCCCGCCATGTACAAGGCGATGGCCGTCCTGGTGTGGATGACGGTGGCTGTCACTTCATTATCTATGCTACAATACCTGGCCCGATCCAAGCAAATCCTGGCCGACGCGACTAGAACGTGAACCCATTGAGCTACCTACAAGCCGTCGCGCTGGGCGTGATCCAGGGGTTCACCGAGTTTTTGCCCATCTCCAGCAGCGGGCACCTGGCTATCACCCAACAGCTCATGGGCCTGACCGCAGAATCCCAACCTCTGCTCATCTTCAACGTCGCTTCGCACGTCGGCACGCTGATCGCCGTGGGGCTGGTCTTTGCCGGGCCCATCCGCCTCTATTTCCGGCGACTGCTGACGGAATCTGGCACCGGATTTGGAGGCCGGCGCATCGCCTGGCGCATCGCCGGATTGGCGGCGCTGGCCACGCTCCCGGCGGGCGTCGTCGGCTTGCTCTTCCAGTCCGTCATTGAGCCCGCATTCGGGAATCCCACGGGCATCGGCGTGGCCCTGTTGATCACCGGCACGTGGCTGTACCTGTCGGGCAGGTTTCCGCGCCCCCGCCAAGG
>JBHHVM010000279.1:0-5043 GCA_046754265.1 Phycisphaerae bacterium | reverse complement strand
CCGCCTTTGTACTTCCTTTTGCTCAAACTCTGGGCGCTGGTGTCGTGGTCGGCGGTCTGGCTGCGGCTGATGTCGGTGGGCATTTCCCTCATCGGTGTGGTGTACGCAATCCACTGGGGACGACTGTTCGGTCCCCGCTGCGGCTGGCTGGTGGGCTCGCTGGTGGCTTGCTCGCCCATGATGGTGCATTACGCCCAGGAAGTGCGGGCCTACGCCTTGCTGTACGCCGGCATGTTGGCTGGGCTGTTCTACGCCGAACAATTTGCACGGCGGGCGGACCGGCGGTCAAGCCTGGGCTTGCTGGTCTGCGCCTGCGTGCTGTCTTACGCCCACTACACCGGCCCGATGATTGGGGTCGCACTTTGGGTCTACGCCTTGCTGCGCGGCATTGCGTGGCGGCGCGTGGTTCGGTGGGCGGCGACATGGGCGATCTTGATTCTGCCGGTCTTGGTTCTGGGGCTGTTGCACGCCACCGAGAAAGCCGAGGATGGGTTCTGGGTGCCACCGCTCAACACTGGCGTCATGCAAGCGCTGGTCTTGCAGTTAACCGGGCATCACGACCTTCAACTGTGGCAGTCAGCCGGCCCGGGGGCAACACGCGAATGGATCGGCCTGGCCACTGGAACGTTGATGTGGCTGGGCATGCTCGGAGCCTTGGCTGGGATACCCAGACACCGCAACCGCGACAATCTTTGGGCTGGGTTGGCCTTGCTGGGGGCAGCCTGCGTCCACGCCTTGCTTTTGACGGCGTTCAGCCTTGCTGTGGTGCCGATCGCGTTGGGCCGGACGATGTTTCCGGCGTTCGTTCCAGCATTGGGCATGATGGCACTGTCCGGCACGGGGGGGGGCGGCTGGAGGCGACCGGTGGGTACGGTCTGTTGCCTGGCGGTGTCGGCAAGCTGGGCGTTTGTCTCAGCCGGTCGGGCGTTCAGCCCGCCGGAGCAAAGGCCGCCGGAACGACAGGTGTTCGCTGCGGTGGCTGCCAAATTCCAGCCCGGCGACCTGGTGGCGGTTTTCCCGGCCAATCTTCAAGACAGCGCCGCGTTCTTCCTGGCGCACCTGGCCCGGGCCGAGCAGATTCAATCCAGTCAGTTTTGCCGGTTGGAAGACACCCCCGACGGCCTGCGGCGATTGCCGCAACCGCGCCGCCAGAACCCCGAGTGGCTCACGGACTTGACGGCCGTCGCCACTCGCTTGCGGCTTCAATATCCACAAGAGCACGCGGTGTGGATGGTGGATCTGGGGGCTCGATCTTCCACCGACCCGCGGCGCCAGGCGCTATGGACCTGGCTCAAAGCTCAGGGCTATCAACCCTCGCAGTCGTACTCGGCCGGCCTGCAATGGACGCTGGCAGCCCGGCGCTACGCATGCCCGCCCGACAAGCCCGACACGTTGGACCAGCACCAAGAGGCGGATTGAACCATGGCTAATCCACGTGTACTCGTAAAACGCCGCAACTCTGTGCGAAACATCCGCAAGATCACGCGCACCATGCAGTTGATCGCCACCTCCAAGTTTCAGAAGGCCCTTGGCCGGGCGACTTCGAGCAAGCCCTATGCCGACAAGATCGGCGACCTGGTGGCCGACCTCAGCACGTCGGGTGCCCAAGTGGATCACCCGCTGCTGAAACAAAACCCCGACGCCCAGAAGTCCGCCCTGTTGTTGATCAGCTCCAACCGGGGCCTGTGCGGCGGTTACAACAGCAGCCTGCTACGCCTCGCCCAAGCGCGGTTGGCCTCGGCCGAACAACCGGTGGACCTGCATGTGGTGGGCAAAAAGGGCGTGGGCTATTTCAAGTTCCTCAAACAAACCATGGCCCGGGCGTTGACGGATTTCGCCGACACACCGGCCTTTACGGACGTCGAGCCGTTCGCCGTGGACTTCATGCGGCAATACGAAGCGGGCGCCTATTCAGCCGTCAACGTGGTCTACATGCAGTTTCATTCAGCCGCTCGCCAGGAGCCCACCTGCGTGCAGCTTCTGCCCATCGGTGGGGACGCCCAACAAGATGAGGCACACGCCGCCGACCAAACCGAGGGCCAGACGCAATACGATTTTAGCCCGACGCCGCAGGAGTTGCTGGCCCAGTTGCTGCCGGTCACGGTCAAGGTTCGATTGTTTCAATGTTTCATGGACGCCCACGTCAGCGAGCAGGTGGCCCGAATGGTGGCCATGAAAGCCGCCACCGATGCCGCCGACGACATGATCAAGACGCTGTCAGGACAGTATAACCGGGCCAGGCAATCGCAAATTACCAGTGAGTTACTGGATATCATCGGGGGAGCGGAAGCATTGAAGTAGCGAGTTAAGAATAGCGAGTATCGAGTGAACGACAACGACGGTATGCCACGATGGCAGAGGGCGACCAAAAGCCGGACATTCGTGCCAAGAGCTTCAGTTTTGCCGTTCGCATGGTGAGGCTTGTCAGAACACTGCCAAACGATGTGGGTAGCCGAACGGTCGCAAGACAGTTGCCGCGAAGCGGTATGAGTATCGGCGCCAACGTGGAAGAGGCTCAGGGATCGCATTCAAGAGCGGATTTTGCACGACGGATGAACATTGCCCGCGCCGAGGCCCGCGAAGCACTGTATTGGCTGCGGTTGGTCGCCCAATCGGAGATGTTGCCTCGCAATCGTTTGGACGACCTGACCAAAGAGGCAAACGAACTGGTGAGTATACTAACCGCCATTGTCAAAACGACGCGGGAGAACATAAAGGGGGCACCGAGATAGCGCCGTTCTTGTGAACTCTGAACTCGCTACTCGATACTCGCTACTCTCTCCACTGGGAGCATTAGATGACGACCAAGTTGGAAAATTACGGAACCGTGACCCAGGTGATCGGTTCGACGCTGGACGCCCAATATGACGAAGCCGACCTTCCAGCCATTTACAACGCGCTGAAGGTGGAGGTGGAGCGCAAGGTTCTGGGCCAGACCGAGAAAGAGACGCTGTGGTGCGAGGTGGCCCAGCACTTGGGCGGCGGCAAGGTGCGGGCGGTGTCACTGGGATCGACCGACGGCCTGCAGCGCGGGGCCAGAATTCTGGACACCGGTCGTCCGGTCAGCGTCCCGACCGGCCCAGGGACTTTGGGGCGGGTGTTCAACCTGATCGGTCAGCCGGTCGATGGTCGTGGGCCCGTCGAAGCCCGGGAATGGCGCAGCATCCACTGCGAACCCATCCCCATCTCCGATTTGGAACCCAAGACCGAGATGATGGAAACGGGCATCAAGGTGATCGACCTGTTGGCCCCCTTCGTCCGCGGCGGCAAGATCGGCCTGTTCGGCGGGGCGGGACTGGGCAAGACGGTGATCATTCAAGAAATGATCGCCCGCATCGCCCGGGAGCACAGCGGCTATTCGGTCTTTGCCGGCGTGGGCGAGCGGACCCGCGAGGGCAACGACCTGTGGCTGGAAATGCAGGAGGCTGAGTTCAAGGACAACGAGGGCAACGTCAAGAAGGTGCTGGAACACACCGCCATGGTCTTTGGCCAGATGAACGAGCCGCCCGGTGCCCGGCTTCGAGCCGCTTTGAGCGCCTTGACCATGGCTGAGTGGTTCCGCGATGAATCCGGAGCGGACACGCTGCTGTTTGTGGATAACATCTTCAGGTTCTCGCAGGCCGGTTCGGAGGTTTCGGCCCTGCTGGGCCGCATGCCCTCAGCCGTGGGCTATCAGCCGACGCTGGGCACCGAAATGGGCGAGCTGCAAGAGCGCATCACCTCCACCAAGTCCGGAGCGGTCACCTCCGTGCAGGCCATTTACGTCCCGGCCGACGACCTGACCGACCCTGCCCCGGCCACGACGTTTACGCACTTGGATGCGTTTATCGTGCTGGAGCGCAGCATCAGCGAAAAGGGCATCTATCCAGCCATCGACCCGCTCAAATCCTCGTCGCGCATCCTGGATCCGCAGTACGTCGGAGAGCGACACTACGCCGTCACCCAGCGGGTGCAGAACATTCTGCAGCGCTATCGCGACTTGCAGGACATCATCGCCATCCTGGGCGTGGAAGAGTTGAGCGAAGAGGACAAGCTGGTGGTGGCCCGGGCTCGGCGTATCGAGCGTTTCTTGTCTCAACCGTTTTACCTGGCCGAGCAGTTCACCGGCTTCCCCGGCAACTACACCCGGATCGCCGACACGATTCGCTCTTTCGAAGAACTCTGCGAGGGCAAGTGGGACCACCTGCCCGAGGCTGCGTTCATGTACGTCGGGTCCATCGAAGAGGCGGCCGCCAAGGCGGAGCGGCTGGAGGCGGAATCGGCCTGAGTTCGACTTTCGCGTTTTTCCGGCAGCGAGCCGCGGACTTTAGTCCGCGCCGACGCAGTGACGCGAGGGATGCTCGACATGTTGAACACCCGGGTAATCCGGCTGAGTTGTGGAAAGTTAATCTTCCCAAAGCGCATGAAAACGGCAAAGATAACCGAAACCGGCGGAATCGCGCGTTCTTGGCGGACGAACGTCCGCGCGAACTGAAGTTCGCGGCTCGATTGGTTTTGGAAAAGGTTTCAAGTCGTGGTGCAGGAGACGGTCATGGCTGGCACGACGTTGCGATGCGAATTGATCACCCCGGAGCGGCGGGTGCTGGACACCGAAGCCACCGCGGTGGTCTTTCCAGCCCACGACGGCGAGGTGGGCATCCTGAAGCACCGGGCCCCGCTGTTGTACAATATGGGGGTAGGCATCTGCCGCATCTCGACCCTGGAGGGTGAACGGCGTTACTACGTGGACGGTGGATTCGCCCGCATGTTGGGCGACACGCTGACCTTGTTGACCCAAGACGCCCTGCTGGCTGAAGATATCGACGCCGACGCCGCCGAGGAAATGCTTGCCCAAGCCCGGCAACGATCCGCCCGCGACCCCCAAGCCCAGGAGGATCGATCCAATGCCATTGCCCGGGCCTCGGCTCAACTTAAACTGGCCCGTAACCGATAGCGTTAGCCGCCCCCAAGCCTCCAAAGGTCTATAGTGTCAGATACTGTCCCGGGCGCAGCCACCTTCACCGACCCAGAGCAACACCCCGATCACCGATCTCGCTGTGATGG
>JBHHVM010000278.1:0-5054 GCA_046754265.1 Phycisphaerae bacterium | reverse complement strand
GGTGTGCTCGTGAGTCGGTTGCGGGTCGCAGGATGTGTCCATGAACGTTGACCCGTAGCGTCGAACCGGCGGCCGACGTCGGCCTGTGGCTGCTGCACCTTGAACTCGTGGTCTAGGCCGGCGCGGGAACACGGTACCGCGCCGTAGGCGGTACAGCAACGGGGGCCAGCCGTCTTGAACGGGACCGCTGGCCGTGTCGATGAGTTGACACCGCCAATGGATCACCCTCCGTTCCGGTTGGCTCGATGGTGTGCTATGATGCGATCGTCTTGGCGCAGCCCGTGGCACGGATTGAGATAGCCCGAGCATGAAGGATAATCCCCGCAAGAAAACCGGCGGCGCATCTCCTCCGCGGGGATCTTCGTCCGACGTGGCGGAGGTGCCCGGCGCGTGGTTGGCTCGCTTGGTGGATAGCTATCCACAGACCCCTTACGTGGCCCCATTCCTGACGTTCCTGTTGTTGCTATCCCTGGAAAGCGTTTTCGATATCGCCTACAAGCCCTGGCTTTATGCCTTGCGAACCGGTGGCGCGCTGTATGTAGCCCTTGCTTTTCGTAAGTATTGGCCCGCATTGGGCAAACCTTTCTGGTTGATATCCACGGCCGTGGGGTTGGTCGTGGCCTGGGGATGGGTGGTGATGCACCACGGGTTTGTGGGCTATTCCTGGTACGCCTCGACTCAACTCCTGGGTCAGGATCCTTCGCCGGCCGAATTCTACATTCCGCACGAACGGCTGGGGACCGGGTTGGCCTATTGGTTGTTTCTTTTCGTTCGCATCGGTGGGGCAGCCACGGTGGTGCCGATTGTCGAAGAGTTGTTCTGGCGCGGGTTCTTGCTGCGGTTTCTGATCGATGCGGATCGTTTTGAGACGGTGCCCTTGGGCAAGTTCACCTGGTTTTCGTTCGCGGTTTGTTCCTTGTTGTCGGCGGTCGAGCATCCCCAGTGGGAGGTGGGCATTGCCTGTTGGGTGGTCTACAACCTGCTGTTCTATTGGAAAAAGAGCCTGCTGTGCCTGATGATCACCCACGGGATCACCAATCTGGCGCTCTATGTGTATGTGGTGATCTACCAGGATTGGGTGTTCTGGTAGGCGGTGCAACGACGAGTCACTCAGCCGAGGTTTCGACGTGCAGCAGGGCCCGTTCCCATTCGACGGGGGCTTGGGGTTGACCACAGAGCGTAAACCGCACCGGTCTGGCCGGCTCGAGCACCCCGCGACGCAGGGCGTCGGCGACGTTGATGGAGAGGGTTTCGCCCTGGGCGGGGCTTTTGGAGGCCCGGCGCACCCGGCCCGCATAGCGTGGCGAGTCGGGGCCGGGTTCGCCCTGGTGCGGGCCCAGATCGAAGTAGGCCCGAAGCAGGTCCTGATCGGGCAGGGCCCCGGGATGTCGGGCCCGGAACAATCGAAGGTAGGCGACGCGGACACTGTTGGGCTCGATGTGAACTGGAAGGGCGACGGCTTCGCTGGTGAAGGTGCCGGCCACGCTGCCGGCGCCGAACAAGGCTGTGTGGATGTTGCCGGACTGCTCGCCCACCATGTTGGTTTGCATGCGTTGTCGCACCGTGTCGGTATCGTGTCGGTGTTCTCCCAGCAGGATTTGCAGCTTGATCTTTGCGGCTTCGGTGGTCATGTCCAATCCGGACAGGACGCCCGCCTCCAGCAGACCTGCGCTGGCCTGGTACCTGCCCTGATCGACCCGCCCACTGACACACTGAGTCACATTGACGATGTGTGTGCCGCCGGCGATGGCCTGTCTTAGCGTGTCCAGAAACTCGGCGTTCGTGGGGGCGTTGCCAGCCCCATACGTTTCCAGGATGACGCCCTCGACTTCCGGTTGATTCAGCACCGCCTTGAGGACGCCGCTGTCCAGGCCCGGTGACAGGCGGGTGGTGATCACCCCGGGCGAGAGTTGCGTGCGGACTTGAAAATCGTCGCCCGGCGGCCTGAGGCGCCGGCGGTGGATGCGGATGCGTTCGCCGGCGTCAGCCAGCGGCGGATAGTTCGGCGAGTCGAAGGCATCGCAACTGGAGGCACTGACCTTGGTGGTCCGGCAACCTCGAAAAAGGTGATCTCGGAAGAAGAGGCAGACCTCCGGGACGCTGGGCAGGCCCAACTGCGGACCCGCCGCGACGGTCAGGGCGGTGACGAAGTTTTGCACCGCGTCGGTGCGGGGGTCGGTGATGGGCAATTGCGATCCGGTGACCACCACGGGTTTGGATAGCCCTTGGAGCATGAAGCTCAGGGCGGTGGCGGTGTAGGACATGGTGTCGGTGCCGTGTAGCACCACAAAGCCGCACGCGTCGTCGTAGCGGGTGCGGATCAAGTCGGCGATTTCGACCCACCCAGCCGGCGACATGTCGGAGGAATCGACGGGCCGGGCGACCGATACCGCCCGAACGGGCACGCCGAGGCGGTCCAACTGCGGCGTCCATCCGACCAGCTGATCCCACGTGCCCGGCACCAACGGGCTGTCGGGAACCTCCGGGTGAATGGGCACCATGCCGATGGTGCCGCCGGCGTAGATGACGCATACGGGCTGCTGGGTGTCCAAGATCGACCTCCGGCCGGATGGTATCGGGCGGTAGATTGGTTATCCAGTTCGGCGGCTACACAACCGGCTCGCAGACGGGTTTCCGTGCCTGATTTCAAGGGCTCCGCAGCCGCTCCTGCAACTGCTTGAGTCGATTCAGTGCGTCCAACGGCGTCATCCGATCGACATCCAGAGACTCCAGCAACCTGGCGACTTCCTCAGCCGGGTTGGCGAATAGTTGCAATTGTTGCTCCTGGCGAGTCTTTTGGCTGGATAGGGGGGTGGTGGTTGTCTCGCGCTGAAACCCCTTCTCCAATTCTCCCAGCACCTCTCGACTCCGCTCGATGACAATCTTCGGCACACCCGCCAGCTTGGCCACGTGGACGCCGTAGCTTCGATCCGTGCCGCCCGGGACGATGCGGTGCAGAAAAACGATGGACTCCTGCCCGTCCGCGTCAGCCACCTCTCGCACAGCCACGTTGAAGTTCTTGACGCCCTCCAACAGTTGGGCCAACTCGGTCAACTCGTGATAGTGCGTGGCCATCAACGTCAAACAACCCACGTTGTTGGCCAGGTGTTCGGTAATCGCCCAGGCCAGGCTCAAACCGTCGAACGTGCTGGTTCCCCGGCCCAACTCGTCCAGCACCACCAGCGAACGCGGCGTGGCATTGTTCAAGATGTTGGCAGCCTCAGTCATTTCCACCATGAACGTCGATTGGCCCCGGGCGATCTCATCGGAAGCGCCGACCCGGGCGAAGATGCGATCCACCGGCCCAAACGACATGGCCTCGGCCGGCACAAACGACCCGGTTTGGGCCAAAAGGGTGATCAAGGCGATTTGCCGGATGTAGGTGCTTTTGCCGGCCATGTTCGGTCCGGTGATGACCAACAGCCGGGCGTCGGGGGAGTGCAGGTCGCAATCGTTGGGCACAAAACCATCGGTCAGGGTCTGCTCCAACACCGGGTGGCGACCGCCTTGAATGCTCAGACCCGGTTCGTCGATCAACGTCGGCTTGACGTACCGTTGGGCTACAGCCAACTCCGCCAACCCCGACAGGGCGTCGATCTGACCGATGGCTGACGCCACCCGCATCAATCCTTCAATGTCCCGGGCCACCCGCTGCCCGATGCGCTCGAACAGAGTCGTTTCCAGGTCGCGGGCCTTTTCCTCGGCCGACAGCGCTTCGGTCTCGAACCGCTTGAGTTCGTCGGTGATGTAGCGCTCGGCGTTCTTGATGGTTTGCTTGCGGACGTAATCGGGCGGCACGGCCTGCTTATGGGCGTGCGAAATCTCGATATAATAGCCGAATACCCTATTGAACCCCACTTTCAGAGTGCCAATGCCCGTCGCTTCAACCTGTTTCTGCTGATACCGGGCCAGCCAAGTCTGTCCATCCCGCCCCAGGGCGTGCAGGCGGTCCAGCTCGGCGTCGTAACCATCGCGAATAATGCCGCCCTCGCGAAGCGTCATGGGGGCGTCGGGTCGAATGGCCCGTTCCAACAACTCGGCGATCTGGTCAAGTCCGGTCAAACTATCGGCCAACTCCGCCAGCAGTGGGGGGGCTACCTCGCCCAAATGTTGGCGGGCTTGGGGCAGACCCAACAGCGTAGAGCGCAAGGCAGCCAAGTCCCGCGGCACGGCCCGGCCCAGGGCGACGCGGGCGGCGATGCGCTCGACGTCAGCCATGTTTTTGAGCGCCAGGCGCACGTTACGTCGTACCGCTTCGCGCTCCGCGAAATAACCCACCACCTCCTGGCGGGCTCGAATCGATTGCGGCTCACGCAACGGCGCCAAGACCCAGCGCCGAAGCCGGCGCGAGCCCATGGGATGGACCGTCCGATCGATGGCGGCCAGCAGACTGCCCTCCCGCCGGCCCTCGCGCAGGGTGCGGTCGATCTCCAGGGAGCGCCAGGAATTGTGGTCGATCTGCACAAATCGGCTGCTGCGGTGTCGCTGGATGCTACTGACGTGCAGCAGGCTCCGCTTCTGGGTCTCTTTCAAATAGGCGACGATGGCCCCAGCCGCTTGGAGGCCGGCGTCGAACGTCTCAAAGCCGAAGCCGGCCAGCGTGGTCACCCCAAGCTGATCGCGAAGGGCCTGCTCGGCGTTGTAGGCCGCGAACTCGAGGGCGGGCCGAGCGGTGACGCCGCACCCACACGACCGCTTCAACTCGTCGGCGAGCCGGCCCAATACGGACCCTTCGGTTGTGTCCTGGGGTATCAATAACTCAGCCGGGGCAAGCCGCACCAACTCGTCGAGGGCATCGGTGTCGGCCGGGTCGAAGGCCAGGAATCGGCCCGAAGCCAACTCGACGGCAGCCAACCCCACGGTTTGCCCCTCGGACCACCCAGCCGCCAGGACGTTGTCGGATCGTTCGTCCAGCAGGGCCTCATCCACCAGCGTCCCGGGCGTGACGATGCGGACCACCTCGCGCTTGACCACGCCCTTGGCCTGCCTGGCATCTTCCATCTGCTCGGCGATGGCGACGCTATGGCCGGCCCGCACCAGCTTGGTCAGGTAAT
>JBHHVM010000277.1:0-5095 GCA_046754265.1 Phycisphaerae bacterium | reverse complement strand
AGAATTGGAGGCCCTTATGAAACCCTGGTTGTTGTTCGTGTTCGGCGTGATCCTGTGCTGGGGGGCTTACGTCCCGACCATCCATCACGGGCAGAAAGGTTTTGGCGGGCCCAGCGCCGCCTACAAGGCGTTCCTGTTCGTGGGCATCGCCTACTTCCTGGTGGCGGTGGTCGCCCCGGGGGGATTGCTGATGGCCGGCGGGGAACTCAAGAGTTTGTCCGGCAAAGGGATGGGCATGTCGCTCGTGGCCGGCACGTTGGGTGCCCTGGGAGCCCTTTGCATCATCCTGGCCATGAAGTATGGCGGCAAGCCCATCTTCGTGGCGCCGGCAGTATTTGCCGGGGCCCCGGTGATGAACACCATCGTCTCCATGATCTGGGACAAGCCGGCCAAGTCGCCCAGCGCCCTGTTTTTCGTCGGGATCGTTCTGGCCGGGGCTGGGGCGTTTATGGTCTTACGCTTCAAACCGAGTTAAATGTCATGCGTTGTCAATGGCGAATGACAGGGTGGGGGGGGATCGGAAAAGCGCGCATCGCGTGCCGTGGGCACGCGGTGAATGTAGCCCGGCGATTCATCGCCGCGTTTTCAGCCGTCCCTACGGGACTGTCGCAGTGCGTCCAGGCCCGCAACCCCGTCCTGAAAGACGGGGCTACATTCATGCCGTCCCTACGGGACGGCCGCGATCCGGCTGGGCGGGGGAGTTTCTTTCGCTTGGGCGCCTTGTTGACGACGGCGCTGGTCGCTACGCTGCCCGCCCAATCCGTGCAGGCCGACGACTGGCCCATGTTCCGGGGCAACGCTCGGTTGACCGGCGTGGCTGAGGGGGACTTGCCGACCAAGCTTGACCTGCTCTGGACGTTCGAGGCCCCCGAAGCGGTTGCCTCCTCGGCGGCCATCGTGGACGGCGTGGTGTATGTCGGGTGCGACGAAGGCGGATTGTTCGCCCTGAATCTTTCCGACGGCAAGCCCCGCTGGCAATACCCATTGGAAGCCCCCATCCAGTCTTCGCCGCTGGTGGTCGGACAGACCGTATTCTTCGGCGACGACGACGGCCTGTTTCACGCCCTGGATATCGCCACGGGCAAGGCCCGCTGGACCTTCAAGACCGATGCCCAGATCATATCGTCGGCCACTTTCGTCGACGGCAAGGTGCTTTTTGGATCCTACGACGCCTTCCTTTATGCCTTGAACCCCGCCGACGGGCAGGTTTTGTGGAAGTATGAGACCGAGGGCCGGGTCCACGGCACGCCGGGCGTCATCGACGGCAAGGCGTTGGTGGCTGGTTGCGACGAGCACTTGCACGTGGTCGACGTCCGCGACGGCAAAGCCGTCCGCACCATCAGCATGGGTTCGGTCTCCGGGGCCAGTGCCGCCTGTGCCGGCTCGACCGTTTACGTCGGCACCTACGGCAATCAGGTGGTGGCCATCGACTTTGAGGTCGGCAAACGCAAATGGGTTTTCGAGGATCCCGACCGCAAGTTCCCCTTCATGTCGTCGGCTGCCCTGGTCGGCGATCGGGTGATCGTCGGCGGCCGGGACAAACGGCTGCGCTGTTTTGATGCGACCACCGGGAAAGTCCTCTGGACCTTTGTCACCAAGGGCCGGGTCGAATCTTCGGCCGTGGTGGTGGGGCGGCGGGTCTTTTTCGGCGGATCGGACGGCAATCTTTACGAGTTGGACCTGACCACCGGAAAGGAAAACTGGCGCTTCGTAGCCGGTGGGCCGATCACCGCGTCGCCGGCCGTCGCCCGGCGACGTCTGGTCATTGGCACGCTGGATGGGCTTGTCTATTGCTTCGGAGAAAAGAAAAGGCCGTGAACCGTGCGATTGGCTCCGAGGCTGAGGTGCCCCGGAGTTGTTCAATCAGGAACCCCAATCCAGGATATAGAACCATGAACCGCCCGAGACTCCAATACTCGCCGATTGAATCTCTCGTGTCCTGTTGCGTGGCGCTGCTGATGGCCGCGTTCGCCCCCGCATCGGCCAATGCCCAGTGGCTGCAATTCGGAGGCCCGCGTGCCGATTTCACGGTCGAGGCCGCCGGGCTGGCGGACAAATGGCCCGAGGAAGGCCCCAAGCAACTCTGGAAGCGCGAACTGGGCGATGGATACTCGTCCATCACCGTCGATGAGGATCGCCTCTACACCATGTACGCCAAGGGCAAGAGGCAGTACGTCATCTGCCTCAAGACTGACAGTGGCGAGACCGTTTGGGAACACAAGCACAGCGCCAAGTATTTCAAGGGCATGGACACCAGCTTCGGCACAGGCCCCCGGGCCACGCCGGTGGTGGCCGGCGACCGCGTCTTCGCCGCCGGCATCGGGGCCAGGCTCTATTGCCTGGACAAATACACCGGCAAGAAGATCTGGACCAAGAACCTCCAGGCAAAATACAAGGCCAGCCCGATCACCTGGGGCTATTCCTCGAGCGTGCTGCCCTACGAGAACACCATCATCGTGCCGGTCGGGGGCAAGGGCCATGGTGTCATGGCCTTCGACCAGGAAACCGGCTCGGAAGTTTGGAGCCGGCACGATTTCGGCAATTCCTATAGCACGCCCGTGTTGATTGACGTGGACGGCCAAGCCCAGGTGGTGGCCTTTATGGAGGATTTCGTCGTCGGCTTGAACCCCGACAATGGCGACTTGCTGTGGCAGCACTCGCATTCCACAAAGTACAATATCAACGCCTCCATGCCCGTGATGGGCCCGGACAACGTTCTGTTCATCTCCTCGGCCTACGGGACCGGCAGCCAGGGCCTTAAACTCGGCCGATCCGGCGACGAATGGACCGTCGAACCGTTGTGGCAACTTTCCAAGATGCAAATGCACTTCGGCAACGTCGTTCGGGTGGGCAACGTGGTTTACGGCTCCAGCGGCAACAGCGGGCCGTCGGCGTTGACGGCTGTGGACCTCAAAACCGGCAAGATCGCCTGGCGAAAGCGAGGCCCGGCCAAGTCCACCATGCTCTATGCCGATGACAAGGTCATCATGCTGGGTGAAGACGGCACGCTGGTCCTGGGGAGAATCAATCCGAAGGGGTTCGAGCAGCTCTCGCAAGCCCAGTTGCTGGGGGCACGGTCCTGGGCGGTCCCCACGCTGGTTCGTACGAACCTGTATGTTCGAGACCGGCAACACATCCTGGCCCTGGACCTCGGCGAGGCGGGATGATACCTATAGACGCTGCGGGCTTGTATCGATCCGGAGCAAACTTCCAATCTCAAAAAAGGGGAGCCTTCTTATGAATACACTCCACCGGTCAGACGGCCCTTGGCGGGCTGCGGTTCTGACGTTGCTGGTTGCGAGTTTGGGCGTCGGGGCTTGCGCCTCAGCCCAGACCTCCGGGCCTTGGTCTCAGTTCGGGGGCCCCAACCGCAACTTCATGGTCGACAATTCAACGCCGCTGGCCGATGAATGGCCTGACGCCGGGCCCCGGCAGCTCTGGAAACGATCTCTGGGCGACGGCTACTCCACCATCGCGGTGGACGGGCCGAGGCTTTACACGATGTTTCGCAATCGCGGCGAGGACGACAAACCCACCGCCGACGAGATCGTGACCTGCCTCGACGCCAAAACCGGTCAAACGCTGTGGGAGTATTCCTACAAAGCCCCGGCCTTGGAGCATCAAAACAGCAGCTTTGGCTGGGGACCCAATCCCACGCCCACCATCGCCGACAATCGCGTGTTCACGGCCGGTTTCACCGGCATCATGCATTGCCTCGACAAAAACACCGGCAAGGTGCTTTGGTCGCACAACCTGGCCACCGAATTCAAATGCAAGCCCGGAACATTCGGCTATTCGGTCAGCCCCACGGTCTACAAAGACACGGTGATCATGCTGTCGGGCCCGGACGGCAACGCCGTCATCGCCTTCAATCAAAACGATGGTTCGGTGGCCTGGAAGAAACACGATTTCAAGCCGGTGCATTGCTCGCCGTTGATGATTCATTTCAACGGCCAGGATCAACTGATCTGCCTGATGGACGAGACGGCCGTGGCCGTCGATCCCAACGACGGGACACTCCTATGGCAGCACCCCATGAAAAACGCCTCCAACATCTCGACTCCGGTGTGGGGCGACGACGGGCTGCTGTTCTGCTCCTCAGCCTACGATTCGGGCAGCCGGGCCATCAAACTGACGGCGACCGGCAGCCAGACCACCCCCGAAGAAATCTGGTACACCCGCAAGATTCGCATCCACTTCGGAAACGCCATTCGCCTCGGCGATTACGTCTATTGCTCGAGCGGGCAAGACGGGCCCGCCTTCCTGTCCTGCATCAATGTCAAGACCGGCAAGATCGCCTGGCGCAAACGGGGCTTCGCCAAGGCCACTTGCCTCTATGCCGACAGCAAAATCATCTGGCTCGATGAAGACGGCAAGCTGGCCTTGACCAAGGTCAGCCCCGATGGGCTGGACGTGCTTAGTCAGTGCAAGATATCCGACACCCGCTGCTGGTCGGCCCCCACCCTGGTGGGCACCACCCTGTACGTCCGCGATCGCGAACACATTATGGCCCTGGATTTGGGGTAGGCATTGCGAGTTTGACTGCATGGTGTTAACCGTAACCTCCTGTTGGATAACAGGTTACGCGGTTTTGCGATTCGTGGCAGTTTGGCCTGGGGTCTGCATCGTCATGGGCCGGGTCGCTTGGTTTCGAGCCAGGCAACCCGCCTGCTCGCAAACGCCCACCAGATTATCTTATTTGGCTTGACTCAATCTGCGGCGATTTGGTACACTTATCGGAACAGGAGTAGTAGTGAGGGGCTGGCCTCGGCGCCGTTTTGGCCGTTGGCCGGTATTGGGAGCTTGAGAGAGACAGCAAGCCTTGCCGCCCGTTGAGTTGGGCGGACGGGCTGGCGGTCTCTTTTTTTTGTTGGACTCCGACTCCACCAAAGGGATGGGAGTCGGTCGTTAAAAGGAGGGGGCACATGCGGCGCGCATACGCTATCCACACATCTGTCTGGACTTTGGCAGTTCTCTCGGTTTTGGTGCTACCGAGCAGCCCAGCCTTGGGTCTGAACTTTCCATGGGTGCCTGCCACCGACGGCAATGCCGTGTTCAGTTACGTCAACGGACGTAATGAAGGCGCCGCCGATCT
>JBHHVM010000276.1:0-5098 GCA_046754265.1 Phycisphaerae bacterium | reverse complement strand
CCAAGGCGCTGGCCCGGCAAGAGAACGGTGTGGCCCTGTTGATGAGGGCCACGAAAATGGGCCAGCTTCGGGCGGTCAGCGAGCACGGTGAACTGATGCCGCAAAAGAGTACTTATTTCTATCCCAAGCTGGCCACGGGGCTGGCGATTCATTCGTTGGCGTAACGAGGGCTTATTCGATGCGGCAAGGTCGACGCGGCGGTGCAGGTGGCTGGGGGGCATTTATGGCTGGGGCGGTCTGGCTGGTGGCGGCCGGTGCGGGGTGTGGGCCCAGGCTGGATTTGTTCGACGCGGGCAAACCGATTCCACCGCCGCCGAAGATTCTGGACTATGGTGACTGGGCTGCGGCACTGCGGGAAAACGTCAAGGACGGCCTGGTGGACTACGAGCATCTGGCGGCGCACACCGCGCCCCTGGATCGATTCCTGGAGCACGTCGCCTCGGCTGGGCCGGAATCGACGCCCGGATTGTTGCCGACTCGGGCGGCGCGGATGTGCTTTTACGTGAACGTCTACAACGCGGCTGTGCTCAAGGCGGTGCTTGCGGCGGAGATTCCCCAGACCATGCACGACCCGCGCCGACCTCGGCTGGATCATGCCTATCGCGTGCGTGTGGACCGGCAGTTGTGGACCCTGTGGCAACTTCGCGAGGCGGCACGGGCTGAGTCGGACGGCGATGCCCGGGTCGAGTTCTGGCTTTGCGACGCTGCCCGAGGGTCGCCACCGTTACAAGCCCGGCCGTTGCGGGCTGAGTCGGTGGATGAGCAACTGCGGCGGGCCACCGCGGCGGCGATGAGCAACCCGCGGATGGTGGAAGTGGATCACGCCCGGGAAAAGCTGAACGTGGCGACCATCATCGTGCAGCGCAGCGAGGCGTTTATCGACTATTACAAGCGACAGACCGGGGCACGCACCGGAACGATGCTGAACGTGTTGCTGCACTTGGCTGAGGGGATGCGCCGGGAATGGCTCAACACGGCTGTGGGGTATTCGCAGGGAAGAATTCCGTTTGAGCGGGGCCTGAATCGTTGGACGCGGGCCACAGCCCGGGTGCGTTGAACGGGGGATGGGGGGACACACCATGGCGCATCGCTGGGTGGCGGCGGCGGCGATCAACGGACTGTTGGCGGTGGCTTGCGGCGCATTCGGCGCCCATGCTTTGAAGGACCGTCTGACGCCTGAAGATCTGGCGGTGTTCGAGACGGGGGACCGTTATCAAATGTATCACACGACGGCCCTTTTGGCGGTCGGCTGGGTGGCCGGCCAGAGACGGCGGCGCTTGGCCGGTGTGGCTGGGTGGTGCTTCGTCGCGGGGATGGTCCTTTTTTGCGGTAGCTTGTATGCGCTGGTGCTGAGCGGTCACCGATCCTGGGGGATGGTGACACCGATCGGCGGTGTGGGCCTGATGATTGGCTGGGCGGTGCTGGCGGTGGCGGCGCTGCGTCGGCCCGATGTTGACGAGGGCGGCTGACGGCGTCGAACCCGATTGAGTGCTGGTGGTGACTGATTGATGGACGTTGACGTGGGCAACCCGGTGATGTCGTCCACGCTGTGGGCCCGAGGTGGTAAGCGGGTGTTTGACCTTTGCGCCGGGATGGTGCTGTTGATTCTGTGCTCGCCGGTCCTGGCGGCGTCGGCCGTGGCCATCAAATTGAGCAGCCGGGGGCCGCTGCTGTTTCGGCACGTCCGCGTGGGGCGTCGCGGGGTCGAGTTTGAGCCCTACAAGTTTCGGACCATGCACCACGGTCGCAAGCACGATGCGGTGGAGCTGGTGCCGTTGGATCATTCGGAAATCACGGCGGTGGGGCGGTTTCTGCGACGGTACAAGCTGGATGAGCTGCCGCAACTCTTCAATGTCATCGGGGGGCGGATGTCGCTGGTGGGCCCCCGGCCCGAGATGCCCGAGCACGTGGCGGAGTATACCCCTTTCAAGCGGCAACGCCTGGCGGTGCGTCCGGGGTTGACCGGTCTGGCCCAAACCAACGGATCGGCCGCCATCAGTTGGGATGAGCGCATCGCGTATGACGTGTGGTATATCGGGCACTGCAACGCGATCATGGATTTGGGCATCCTGCTCAAAACAGTGGGGGTGATGTTGCGGGGCGACGCCCATTACGCCCGATCCTTCGAGCAGAGCCCGTACTTTGAGGCGGGTGGGCCGATGGACGGCAAGCCAGCCGATTCGCCCGAGTCTGCGTGAAGCGGGCCGTGGAGTCAGAGTCGCGGTCGGGCTGTGGCGGAACGGTGTCCATCAAGCCGATCGACGGGGGCGTGGGAAGCTGCGGCTTCGACGATGCGTTGCTGGGGTGACAGTCCTTGACGCTTTAGGCGCCGAAGTTGCCGGCGATGGGCCCGGACGTAGCTGAAGGAGGCGGTTCCGTTGGGGTCTTCAAAGAGGACCGGCGAGTCTTTCATCAAGGTCAACAGGTCGATGATGTTGGCCCGGGCCTCGGCCAAGTAATTTTCCAGCAAATCTTCGGGCAGGGGGTGGCGGGAATAGCGCTCCCAGGAGGCCATGGTCCGGCGCCAACTCCTGCGCCGGACCAGGCTGTTGATCCCCCGAAACATCTGGCGGTTGGCGTCGAAGGGCAGGAAGGTGTCGGTCAGTAGGTTTTCGAGCGTGCGGTGGTGCTCGTGGAAGGCGCCCAGCAGCACGCGGTCGACTTCTTCCCAAACGGCCGGCCCCACGGTCACGTCGGCCCGCATTTCCCAATACAGGTGCCCGAAATTGAGGGTCGAACCGCTGACCACGATTTGGTGGGGCACGAACTTTCCGTGGGCGACGGCATCGGCAGCCAGGTGGGATAGGTAGCCGTAGGCAAAGGCCAGGCCCCTGTCGTCTCGGGCATGATCCAGCGTGGCAAAGCCGGTGGACCAGTGGTGGCAGAACTGCTTGACGCGGCTGAGGCGCTTGGCAAAGACGAGGTCGGCGGCGATGTTGCCGTACAGGTAATCCAGTGCGTAGCGGGTCAAGATTCCGGCAACGCTAGCCGGGAGCAGGGCGGCCTGGCTAAGGACGTCCGAGGCCAGGGCGATGTGAATGCCTGGACCCCAGGCCAGGGCCTGGCGGGAATCGAAAAGCAGGTAGACCCCCACAGCGACGACTGCGGGGAGTGTTCCTTTTGAGAGCATGGTCCCAATCGTCCGGAGGTCGCACGCGCCGGATGTTGCTGAGTATACGTCGGAGCGGCGTGACAAATCAATGGCCCGGGCTCGCGCGGGGTTCGCTTGACACCCTTAGGGCGTTGCCTACACTTTGAGGAAACCCATCTTTCTGCCGGGTGACCGGAGAGGAGTTTCTGCATGGCTGACGGCCAATCACACCTCACTGTCAGGAAGCAGGACCAGGTCCAGGTGGTCGAATTCAGCGACCGCAAGATTCTGGAGGAGCTTTCCATCCGCGAGATCGAGGACCAACTCTTCGATCTGATCAAGAGCACACCTTCGATCAGGCTCTTGCTGAGTTTCGGCAACGTCGAGCACCTGTCCAGTGCCGCGCTGGGAATGCTGATCAACCTGGAGAAGGAGATTGCCAAGAACAGCGGCAAGCTGATCCTGTCGGATATCAATCCGCAGATTTTCGAGGTATTTAAGATCACGCGCCTCAATAAGATGTTCAACATTCAGGATACGACCGCCCAGGCGATGAAGCAGTTTTCGTAAGCGGCTGGTGGTGGTTTCGGGCATGTCGCGACGCGGCCGACCGGCGTCCGGCGGGTGTTGGTACTGGCGGTCGGGCTGGCGTCATGTTGCTCGGCCATGAAGCTTGATCCTCAACTCGAAGCCTCTATGACGACGCTGACCCTACGCAGTTCCCTACACGATGCCAAGAAACCGGAGCGGGCCATCCTGCGTGAAGTGCGGGACTGCGGCTATTGCGAAGACGATACCTTTGCGATCAAGCTGGCGTTGGAAGAGGCCATTATCAACGCGGTCAAGCACGGCAATCGCAACGACGAGAGCAAGCAGATCACGGTGCGGTTTTGTGTGACCCCCGAAATGGCGGTCATCCTGGTTCGCGACGAGGGTGACGGCTTTGAGCCGTGCGCCGTGCCGGACCCGACGTCGCCGGAGCGCATTTCTTTGCCCCACGGTCGAGGCATCATGTTGATGCGGGCCTACTTGACCGACGTGTGGTATCGGGCGGGTGGCCGAGAGGTTTGCCTGGTCAAGAAACGCAACGCCTAGGAGGGCCCGGCCCATGGCGAAAAACAACGTGGCCTTGTCGATCGAAACCGAGGCCAAGGGTGACGCAGTGGTGGTGTGTTTGTCCGGCTCGGCCGGCATGGAGAGTTGCCATTTGCTCAACGAGCGGCTGATGGAGGCTTCGGAAGGTTCGCCCAAGTTGATGGTGCTGGACATGGCGGCGCTGGAGTTCATTTGTTCGCTGGGTCTGGGCAGCATCGTGGCGGCCTATCTACGAATGACCCGAGCCAAGGGATGCCTGCGTCTGGTGGGTCCACCTCCGCACGTGCGCGAGCTGTTGCACGTCACCAAGCTGGACACGCTGCTGGAAGTAGACGACTCGGTGGATAAGGCCCTGGCGTCGTCGTAGACCCCGGCGCGGGACGCGGATTCTGCCGGCCCGCTCCACATGAGACGGGGCGTCCAGCGGGATGGGTGTGAATGAAGGTTCGACGGACCCTTTGCTATAGTGGTCGGGTGCAGGGGGTGGGGTTTCGGGCCACGGCCTGCGCGGTGGCGGAGCGTTTTGCCATCACCGGTACGGTTCGCAATCTGCCCGACGGGCGGGTCGAGTTGGTGGCTGAGGGGGACCCGTCGGAAGTGGGGCGCTTCGCCGAGGCGCTGAGCGAGCGGTTGGGGCGATTCATCACCGGTATTCACGTCGAGGAGGCTCCGGCATCGGGGGCCTTCGACCGTTTCCAGATCGTTTATTGACTGCGGGCCCGGCCCGGGGTGACTCGGAAAATGGGGGGGCGATACCCTGCCCAAGGGGCTGGCGATCCGCTATGATCCGCCCTTTTGGCGACGCGTGCGCCGTGGCCTCGATCCCGTATGTGGAGACCTACGAATCGTGCGAATACTGACGGTCATCAAGCTAGTGCCCGACTCGAATGCGAGCATCAAAGTTGCATCGGG
>JBHHVM010000275.1:0-5122 GCA_046754265.1 Phycisphaerae bacterium | reverse complement strand
GGTCGATGCAGCGGGGTCGGCCTGCGCGCATGTGGAGCAGGGCTAGGTCGAGTGTCTCGAGGTGTCGCCCTGAGGCTGGGTGGTTGAGCATGGCGGCGATGGCTTGGTCGGCGGCGCCGTGGAGGGTGCCGGGAGGGTAGGTGCCGGTGGCGTCGTGGTAGGCGGTCAGGGCGGTGTCGAGGGTGTGGAGCATGGTGCGGGCCTGGGCGGTTCGGGCGATGTTGAGTTGGCGGGTGTATAGGCCCGTGGTGAGCCAGAGGAGGATGGTTAGGAGTAGGGCGGCTAGTAGGGTTTCTACCAGGGTTAATGCGGGACATCCTAACGCGGAGGTTGGAACTCGGAACTCGGACGTTGGAAGTTGGAAGTTAGAAGTGAGAAGTGAGAAGCTGGAAGAAGAAGCAGCAGAAGAAGAAACAGAAGAAACAGAAGAAACAGAAGAAGAAACAGAAGAAACAGAAGAAGCAGCGCTTGCCTTCGGCGGGCCGCTAAACTGGGGGGGTGGGTTGGGGGACGGCGACTCGTCTGGTGGAGTCATCCTACTTCTCGGCGTTGGAATAGGGCTACGCCTATTAGTAGGGCGGCGGTGACCATTAGGAGGGTGTAGCCTCCGGCCATGGCTATGTAGGAGGTTGGGATCAGGACGTCGGAGGTTACGGCGTCGACGGCGGAATAGAGTCCCAGGTTGGGGATGGTTTTGTAGAGGGCGTTGGCGACGGCGGAGTCGGCGGCGCGTTCGCCCAGGACGAAATCGGAGACCAGGCCCATCATGGTGACCAGGACGCAGACCAGGAGGGTCATGACTTGGCTCAGGCGGGTGGAGGCGGCCAAGGCGATGGCGGCCAGGACCATGACGGCCATGAGCATGAGGACGCCGGTCCAGACGATGTTGATGCTCCAGATGCCCTCCCCGAAGGCTTGGAGTTCCCAGGTCTTGTTCCAAAAGCCGGTCAGGATGGTGGCCAAGGTGAGGAGGGGGGTAAACAGGGCGAGGGTGGTCGAGGCGAACTCTTTGCCGGAGTAGAAGTTGAGGAAGGCCCCGATGCTGAGGGACAGGCTTAGGGCGCCGAATCCGAAGACGATGACGGGCATATCCCAGGGGTCGGTGGTGTTCTGGAGAACCTGGTGGCGGATGGTGAGTAGGAACATGAGGAAGGCCAGGTACATGGCCATGGCCAGGGCGGTCATGAGCCCGGTGTATTTGCCGGCGATGAGCAGGGGGCGGGAGACGGGCTTGCTGACCACGGTGAGGACGGTCTTGTTTTCGATCTCGCGGGAGAGGACTCCGGTGGCACTGAAAACCGACAAGAACAACCCGCTGACCAGCAGCGTAGAAAGGCCCAGATCGAGCAGGAGCTTGTCGTCATCCTCGAGGGTAAAGCCGGCCAAGCCCAGGTTCAGGATGAGCATCAGGGCGGTTACCAGCAGGATTACCCCGTAGAGAGGTTGCCGAATGGTCTCCAGGAACGTGTTGGCGGCGATGCTGACAAAGCGGCCGATCATGGGGCAATTCCTACAAACCCTTGTGTTTTCAGTAGTTACGCCTTGCCTGGTGTTGGGTCACGTCTTGGCAAGGTCTGGGAGATAGTGTACCTTTGCGAGCCTGGATTTCCAGTTGGTCGGGTGTGCGGCTGCGAGCTTGGCGCGTCGTGTGCGGGCGTGCGGCACGTTCTTGAGTGCTGACACGTACGAAGGTTTGGGCTTTGAGGGATTGGTTTAATGTCGGAAACTTCATCATCTTCCACCTCGAACGATAGACGGGCCCAGCAGGTTTGCGGGTTTGGGCTGGCGGTTCAGTTGCTGGTCTTGGTGGTGATCCTGGCGGTTTCGGTCTGGAGCGGCTCGGAAGCGATCTGGGCTGAGTCGGTTCACTTGGCAGGCGGGGCGGGGATTTGGCTGGCGTTGCTGGTGATGTATACGCAACGGCGGCGGGCCCGGGCTGAGGCGTTTGAGACGGAGGAGCTTCGTCGGGCGGCAGAGGCGGGGGCGAGCACCGCCATTTTCTCGGAGGCTGACGAGAGCCTGCACATCGAGCGCATCCGGCTCAAGTGGGTTTATCGCTGGTTTTTGCCCGGCATCACGGTGGTCTTGGCGCTGTTTCACATAGGGATGTACGCCCGGTGGCACGTGCAGTTCGCCAAGCCGTTGGCGGACCCGAGGTGGTCGCTGTCGTCGGCCCCGTCGCTGGCGGCGACGTTCATGGCGTTTGCGGGTTTTTTCTGCTTTTTGTTTTCGCGGTATGCCAGCGGGATGGCCCGCCAGGAACACTGGCGGATGCTGCGTGCGGCTTCGACCTATTTGGCGGGCAATGCGCTGGCGTGCTTGGTGTTGGTGGGGGCGTTGGGGTTTCGGCTGTTGAACCAGCCCCTGGCTGAGCCGGTTGCGGCCTATGTGATCTGGATTGGGGTGTTGATTCTGGGGTTGGAGTTCGCGGTCAACTTCGTGCTGGACCTGTATCGCCCCCGGGTGCTGGAAGGGGAGTTTCGACCGGCATTTGATTCGCGGCTGCTGGCCCTGGTGAGTGAGCCCGGTGGCGTGGCCCGGTCCATTGCCGAGGCGATCAACTATCAGTTCGGGTTCGAGGTTTCGGCGACCTGGTTTTATCAACTCCTGCAACGATCGCTGCTGCCTTTGGCGGTGTTCAGCCTGATGGCCCTGGTGGCGCTATCGGCGGTGGTGATCGTGGACATCGATCAGCAGGCGGTGGTGGAGCGATTCGGCGAGCCGGTTCAGGGCTCGGTGATGGGGCCCGGCATACACTTCAAGTTGCCCTGGCCTATTGACAAGGTTTACCGACAGAGCGTGACACGCATCAAGTCGCTGGAGGTGGGGACATTCGGGAGCGATGAACATGGGCAAGAGGAGGGGGAGGATCACGAAGAGGAGCACCCCATCGAGCTTTGGACGGAGAAGCACGAGTATGCGCCGCACATGATGATCCTGGTGGCCAATCCGGAAGAGGCGGGGCAATCGAGCAGGCCCGGCGTTGAAGCGGAATCGGCAGGACGGGTTGGCCGGGCGGTGGGGGTTAGCATGATCAAAGGCTCGGTGGCGATCGAGTATCGCACCGACCGCCTGGAGGATTACCTGTACACGTATCAGGACCCTGAAGCGGTGCTCAAGGCGGTGGCCTTTCAGGTGCTGACCGATTATGCGGCGGGGGTGAGCCTGGACCATTTGATCGGGCCTCACCGGGAGGAGTTCGAGAATGAGTTGCGGGCCCGGATTCAGAAGCGGATCGACGCCCTGAAGTTGGGGATCGACATTGCGTTTTTGGGGTTGCAAGGGGCGCACCCGCCCTCGGAGCAAGGCGTTGCGGCGGCGTTTCAGAACGTGGTGGCGGCTGAGAGTCGCAAGGACGCGGCGATCGAGCAGGCCCGGGGCGAAGCCCAGCAAATCCGCACGCGCGTGGCGGGAAGCGTGGAGGGGGCCAACCGGCTGGACGCCGCCATTCAAGAGATGGATCGTCTGGCGGAAGAGGAGGGGACGTCGGCTGAGGCGCTGGCGGCTGCCCGACAAGACGTGGAAGACTTGCTGCTGGGCAACCCGGCCAAGGGTATCACCCCGATGAGCGGCGTGGCGGCTTCACAGATCGCCATAGCGGAGTCGGGCAGTACGGTGAGCGTGGCCCGGGCGGAGTCGAAACGGACGCTGTTTGAGAACGATGTGCAGAGCTACGAGTCGGCCCCGGCGCTGTTTAAGATTCGCCGATATCTTCAGGTATGGACGCGGGCCGTTCAAGAGATCCGCAAGATTGTGGTGCTGGCGGACCTGAGCAAGACCAGACTGATCATTGAGCTGGAGACGCAGCGGAAGGGTGGTCTGGATTTTTCGGAACCGGACCTGGGCGGCAACTAGACGTGCCTCCCATCAGTGTGGGTCAGAATTGAAAGTTGTCCCCACCGGTTAGAAACCGGTGCCACACGGGTTTCTGGGCGGCAACTAAACCGAAACGGTGTTTTCGAGCAGGGAGTGATGGTGTTATGAAGAACCTGCCTAGTGTTCTGGCAGCGGGTGCTCTTTTTGTGGTGCTGCTGCTTTACATGTGCAGCTTTCAGGTTCGTACGACGGAGGTGGCCATTGAAAAGACCTTCGGCGAGGCGGACGCAGACAGCGTCATCACCGAGCCGGGGTTGAATTGGAAATGGCCCTGGCCGATCCAAAGCGTGGTGAAGTACGACAAGCGGCTTCGGATTCTGGAGGACCAGACCGAAGAGACCCGCACGGCTGACAGCAAGAACATCATTTTGACGACGTACACGGTGTGGACCATCGCGGATCCGTACGAGTTTCATCGCAACTATCGCAGCGAGGAAGAGGGGGCCAGGGCGCTGAAGACCAAGATCCGCTCGCACAAGCTGGCGGTGGCGGGCAAGCATACGTTCAGCGAGTTTGTCTCGACCAACCCGGCTGAGCGGCACCTGGATCAGATTGAAGATGAGATGAAGATGCTGGTGCAGGCTGAGGCGCTGGATGAGTTCGGGGTGGACGTCAAGTTATTCGGGATCAAGCAGTTGGTGCTTCCCGAAGAGGTGACCAACGCGGTTTTTGAAAATATGAAGAAGCACGAGGAGACGACGGCGAAGAAATACGAGGCTGAGGGCGAGGCCAAGGCGGCGGAGATTCGTGCCCGTGCCCAGGCCCAGCAGCAGCGCATCATGGCGGTGGCCAAGCGGAAGGTGGATGGGATTCAGAACGAGGCCCAGGCCAAGGTGAGCGAAATCTGGAAGGCCTTTGACAAGCATCCGGAGTTGCGGGCTTACCTGGATAAGTTAGAGGCGCTGGAACATGTGTTGCGGGAGCGGACCACGTTGATTTTCGACACGAAGATCCCTCCGATTGACCTGTTCAACGACGAGATGCGTATCGAGGCTGCCCGAGGCCAAGCCCGGCTGGCGGTCCCGGACGTGGAGAGTTTGGACCAAGCAGCCCGAGCGAGCGCGCCATGAATGGTTCGAGACCCGACCCGCATTCGCACCGGGCGCTGAAGGTGGCGGAAGTCCCGTTGGACGCGGCCAACCAGTCGCTGGCCGACGCCTTGCGGGCGAGTTTTAACGTCCTCAAGGCCATCATGGTGGTGCTGGTGGCGATGTTTTGTTTCAGTGGATTGACCTGCGTGCAGGAA
>JBHHVM010000274.1:0-5135 GCA_046754265.1 Phycisphaerae bacterium | reverse complement strand
ACCAACGGCCCAGCCACGCGGCCTGATCCCAATACGAGGACTTTTTTCATCGATTCGTCGGTCCCGAAGGCAGGTCAACGACCTGCCCTACGTTTTGTGTGCCCGTCGATGGCGTGTCGCCACGGCGGCTTGAGGCGACTCGGTCAGGGCAGGTACTTGGCCAGATACTCGAACGGCCCGGTCAGGCGCCCACGATGCACTAAGGTCGCCCGGGCAAACTCATCGGGCAGGCCTGTCTGGGACAGTTCACGGTTCCAATCCACCGTCGCTAATTGGGGCATCCACTGACGCAGGCTGTCGCTGAAACACCGGGACGAGTCCACAGGCAGCTCGCACGGCAAGGTGTCCACAGCCAGGATCACGGGACCATCGCCGGCCACACCGGCGGCGGCGCTGCCGTCAGTTGGGTTGTAAACGTACACCGGGTCTCCCGGGTCGGTGGCCCGCACGGTGCATTCAATCGACCCCTCAACGTCGCAACTGATGTCGGCGATGACCTTGAGCCGGGGCTGACCGCCGGCCCACAGGCCCTTGATGTCCGCACGTGTCACCAGCCGCGGGTATTTGGGCTCCCAGTAGATACAATTGACCAGCAAGGTCAGATGTTTCAGATAGGGCCCGAAGCAGCCCTGGTAGCGGTCGGGATGATCGTAGTATTCGGACAGCTCGAACGGGGCTGACCCGTCCACGCGGCGGACCAGGTGCTCTTCGTGGAAGACGACCTTGTAACACCCGCGAGCGCCGGCCTCGAGATTCAGCAGGGCATCGGGCGCGATCGTCTCGGGCTTCAACAGGTCGAAGACCTCCTGGGCCCCCTGGGAGACGTTACCGTACCCGGCGAAACCACAGACCAGGGGTTGAACGGCGTCGGGCAGACCGTCGCGCTGGATGGCCTGGGCCAGTGCGGCGAGATCCTGCTTGGCGTGATCCAGGTCCGTGTAGTGCAGGGCTTGTTTGGTTCGAGCAAAGGGCGATTCGATGCCTTGATGGTCCAAACGCCGGCCCAGGGTCCACAGGGCGTCGATCATGCCGGCCAACCCGGCATACCTGCCGAAGAAGATCAAGCGCCGGCCCGCCTGGTCGGCGATTTTTTCGTAGTCCATCAGCGTGCAGCCCAACTCCATGAGCTTGGCCAACATGGGCATGTTGTAGGCCTGGCCCTTGATGGTGTGCGAAAAAAAGAGGTAGGCTTGGCCCGGCACGAAAACGTCCAAGGGTATTTCTTTGACGCCCAGCACGAGGTCGCAATCGCCCAGGTCTTCGGTGACCGTCGCCCCGGCCCGCTCATAGGCCTGGTTTGGGAAGGCCCTGATTGGGGACGGTTGAACCGCAACGCCCAGATGGTGCGTTTCAATCAACTCGGCCACGTGCTCGGGAATCAACGGTACCCGGGCCTCGAACCGGCTCTTGTCCTCTCGCCGAATACCGATCTTCAAGCGTGCAGACCCCCCTGCTTTCCGCGCAGATCATAGCGCAGCCGCCCGTTTCCAAGCTGCTGCTCAGAACTCGGGTCGCCGATCTTAGAGACCCGCTCGGCGGCGGTCAATCGGGGTGACGCGACCTGGGCTGGGGTGGGCCCGTGACCGTTCAACCGAACGGGCAGGTCAACGTTCCGCCTTCGCGGAACAACGACCTGCCCTACCCTTTTGGTGTCCGCCGATTCTGTCACGGACCCGGCTGGGGTGGTTTAGGCATCGACGAAATCCGCCCCGACGAAAAAGCCGCTGACGGTTTGGGTGCAGTGCCGGACCTGGGCGGGCACCTTGACGTGCTCGCCGTCCACCAGAAGATCGACGCGGGTATGGGGTTGGAGTTCTCGACGGCAGTGAAAGCCCACGCCAAGCTCAGAGATGTCTCGTCCGGTGACGTAGCAGACCTCGGCGGTGCCTTCGGCGTCGGCGCTGTTTGCGACGTGGACCTGCAATTGGGCGGGCCAACGGAACCGCAGGTGCTGGCGTTTTCCGGTGAAGTTGTCGGTGTCGGGATCCTGTCGGGCGGATTCCAACCAGCGCTGGCGCGTTTCGTCTGTCGAGGTCATGGGCTACCGCCTCACCGGTGTTTAGGGTGCAGATCTACTACTGGTAGCATCGGGATTCGTTTGGCGGACCTGTAATGCCGGGGCGCGGAGTGGTAAGGCCCGATAATGCGACGGCGTGGCCGGAACGCCTAGCGCACCAGCCGGATGCGGATGTTGACGAACTCGAAGTCGTCCACGTCGTCGCCCAGGCTTGACGCTCGGATTTGGAAGGTGTTGGTCCCCGGTCGCAGCAGCGATGCGCTGAACGGTGCCGCGAACACGCCGAAGCTGCCGTCCCTGGGGGCACGGTCCAATCGCTTGCGCAGCACCCTTTTGTTAATCACCAGGCGGTGACCGGTCTGGACCCCTTTGGCTAGCATGGAGACGACGGCGGCTGAGTAGCCCGGTCGCAGTTGGTCGGGGCTCAATTCGAAGTGGGCCGTGAAGACAGCCGATTCGGCCCGTTTCTGGAACTGGCTGTTGATCCGCCCGTCATACTGGTCGTCGCCGAGATGGTGGACTTCGGGAACGGCTTCGATCACCACCACGGTTTCGTGGGTTGGGCTCAATCTGAAGTCGAGGTGCAGGGTGGTGCCCCGGACCGCGGAGTTGGCCACGTTGACCGACTGGGGTGCGTAGCCGGTGCCCATGGCGGACAAGGCGAAGAATTCGGGCACCTCGGGCGGGAACAACACGTATTGGCCTTGGGCGTCGGTGGCGACGGTCACGGGGGAGCGATCGGGCAGGTCCAGGCGCACGGCGGCGCCCTCCAGCCCTTGCCCGGTGGCGGCGTCGACGACCCGGCCGCGGATGGTGCCGATGGCATCGGGCGGTCGGGTCGGACTCGAGGACGACAATTCCGGCAGGTCCAACGGCATGGGTTCCGGAAGGTTGACGTGGGTATGTGTGACACGATACGACACGGGCACCGGGTCCGGCGTGTCGACCAAGTCGGTGATCTTGGCCAGCAATTGGGCTGGGTCGGTATCCTGGACGTTCAGTGCGACTTGGGTGGGTGGACGCATCCGGTCGGGTTGTAATGAACTCGGAGCCGATCGCGCTGGATGGCGCCCGGTGACGGCGGCTGGGTGGGTGGGGTCAGCTTCTGCGGCCGACGGCGGAGCCCGTTCGTCCAACGGCCCCAGGTCGATCCGGCTCTGGGGTAATTGGGGAACGATCATCGACTGCGGCGACATTGCAGAGACATCAACTGGGAAAGCGGTGGCATCGCGGACGGCTGCGACGGCAGAATCGATGGGCATCTCCAAATGAAGTGGCCGAGGCGCGGTGGTTACGGCCAGATGGGTCGGGGACGGTGGGGCCTGGGCATCCTGAACAAGGGCTGGCGGTGCCCGAAGCCGTGACGGTGCGGGGGCCTCCGGTGTTTGTGGGGTTGCCTCGGATGCCGGGTTGGTCGGGTCGGCGGGCAGTTCGACCAAGGCGGCCAACGTCAGGTCCGGTCGCGGGGCTGGTGACGTTGGCTGGGTCCGGCGCTGCGCTGGGGGGCTGGCCTCTTGAACGTTGGCCTGGACCACAGGTTGGCGGTCGAACTCGACCGGCTGGTGGGCGACTTTGATCGGCACCGGCGCGGCGTCGGCGGCGTGGACGGCGGGCACGCTCGAGAAGTCTCGGGGCGGTGAAGACGACCTCGGTTGGGGTGGTCTCGGCGCCGGCTCTGTGGGGTCGGGCTGGGGTTGTGATTGGGGCATCGACAAACCCGGTGGCGGCGCCGTGGCTGGATCGTCGGGGCGGGGAGGCTCATGCAAGTTAACGGGTTTGGCTGGGGCGTCGTGGGTGGGCAGGTCGAGGGCGGATACGAGTTTGATGGTTCTGGGTTGGTCTAGCACGTCGAACCTGGCGGGGACCACGGGTTGGTTCAGGGGTGGCCTGGTGTCGGGTCTGGCTGCGGTCACTCGCTCCACCTGCGGCGTCTGCAGGTCGATCATCCGGCCGCGGATTTGCCTTTCGATGTCGGTGCGCCCCGCGGCGGTCACCAGGGCGACGCGCAATTCGCCCCGGCGGCGGAAGGTATCGGCCAGCGTGGCGGAGACCTCCCAGAAGTTGAACAGGAACAGCAAGAGCAGGTGGGCCAGCAACGACGCCAGCACGCATCGGGTCAACAGGCTCAGTCGCCCGTACCGGCCGTTGCGAAGCAGGAGCAGCAACAAGAGGGTCGGCAGCAGGGCCAAGAGGGCCCAAATCAAGTTCGGTCGCAACTGTCTCCATAGGGCTGCCCAGTTGATGCGGTCTGGTTCGCGCACTTGGGTTTCGGTGAAGACTTCCCGTGAGGTGCTGTGATAGAGGTTGTAGGGGTTGGGGGTCTGGGGATCGATGCGGCGGCTGGGCCGGTCGGAGCTGAAGAACAGGGCGTAGCCCAGATGGGTCAGGCCGGGGTCCAGCTCGTTGGCGTCTGAATTGATCCCCGTGCCGAGGTGTTCGGGTGGTTGGTGTTGGCCGTGCAGTTGCCGGCTGCGGTACAAATCATAGGCCCCGAACCCGCCGGGTCGATCCGATGAGAAATAGATGAAATCGCCCACCGGGCTGAGGGCTGGGGCGCCTTCGTTGAACTCGGTGTTCAGGGCGGTCAACGGTTGGGACTGTCCCGGGCCTCGCGGGGTCAGGGGGCAGCGATACAAATCGTAGTCGCGGCGATAGAAATCCTCGCGCAAGGTGGCGGGCCAGGCGTCCGGGTCGGTGGAGTCGTCGTCGCCGGGTTGGGGCCTGTTCGAGGCGAAATAAAGGGCAGTGCCATCGGGCGTCATGGCTGGTCCGTATTCGTTGAATTCCGAGTTGGCCAGCGGGCCCAGGTTGACGGGCTTTTCAAACGTCGGGGCGCCGTCCGAGCGCCGCCGGGCCAGCCACAGGTCGTACCCGCCCTGCCCGCCGGGGCGATCGCTGTAGAAAAACAGCGTCAAACCGTCGGCGGACGGCTCGGGGCCGAGATCGTCATGGTCGCTGTTGACCGAGGTGAGCGGGGCTGGTTCGGACCAGCCCTGCGGCGTGCGCCGGCTCCAATAGATGTCGGCGTTTTGGCCTGATTGTCCGCGGACGAAGAACAGCGTCTGCCCGTCGGCGGTGATGCGGGGTTCGTAATCGTCCGCGCCGGTGTTGATGATCT
>JBHHVM010000273.1:0-5140 GCA_046754265.1 Phycisphaerae bacterium | reverse complement strand
CGGCCACATGGATCAGGCGACCAAGATCGAGTGCCGGACCTGCCACGGGGTGCCCACCGCCCGGGGATCGCTGACCGACGCAGACGGCAAACCCTTGAACCACGTCGAGGTCTCCGAGGACGGCAACGTGGTGCTGACGTCGAAGGTTTCCGGCGCAGCGCACGTCATTCCGCAAGTCATGGACGTGGTGGATGCCGATTCGCCGCGCTACAACGCCAAGGCGGCCGCGGCGATGAACAGCAACCACCTCAAGGCCACAGGCGGGATGGAATGCTATGCCTGCCACGCCGCGTGGGCCCCAAACTGTTTCGGTTGCCACTTTGAGCGCGATGAGCAGTCCACCGGCCTCAACCTGATTACCCGACGAGAGGAAGTCGGCGCCGCCCGCACGGGCAACAAGGTCTTCGTCTCGCTGAAGCACTTTGCCATGGGGCTCAACGCCCAGGGGAAGTACTCGCCCTACATCGTCGGCTGTCAGCCGATCGCCGACGTCACCGCCGCCGACGGCACCAAGAAGTTGGATTTCGTCATGCCCGAGACGACCAACGGTCTTTCGGGGCTCGCCCTTCAGCCGGTTGACCCGCATACGATTCGCGGCCAGGACGAGGTACGGACCTGCGTCGAATGTCATCGTTCCCCCCCGTCGCTCGGGCTGGGCTCGGGGAATTACTCGCTGGCCAGAGACCGGGCCTACACGGTTGAGGGCGACGGCATCGGCGTCTTCGACCGGAGGTCCGATCCGTCCAATCCCGCGCCGTTGTCAACCCTGGCCGCCAACGGGCCGCAGGCTTTGGCTGTGCTGCCCAACGTGGTCTCGGGCAAGGCCGACTACCTCTACGTGGCTTCGGGCCCGGCGGGCTTGTCCATCTTCGACATGACCGGGGGGCTACCCGACGGCGCAGCCACGGTCGTTTCCGATGTCGATGCCGTGGATGTGACTCGTGCGGCCCGCTATCTGTACGTCGTGGCGGCTGGGACGGGCATCAACATCTACGACAACCAGAACCCCACCGAGGCTACGCTGGTGTCTACCGTGGACATTCCAACGGCCGTTCGTGCGGTGCCCTGGGGCATTCATCTGTTTGTGGCGGCCGGTCAGGAAGGCCTGGTGGTTGTGGACATCTCCGACCCCGGCGCCCCGCAGATGGTCGGCAACCTCTCAGGGATCAATGCGGTCGCGGTTCGGCTTTACGCGCACCATCAAAACGGTCCCGCGTTCGCCGCCAGGGCCTACGTCGCCGATCCCGACTTCGGCATTCGAGTCGTCGATCTCTTGCCGGAGTTCTCCGCCCCGAGCCTGGTCGGCGGGTTGGCGTTGGTCGGAGCCTCGGGTCTGGATACCTATACCCGCTACCTCGAAACCACCGGGGATACGCCCTCGCGAGAGCATGACTACCTCTACGCGGTCGCCGGGGCTGCGGGTTTGCGCGTGTACGACATCACCTCCCCTGATGCCATCGTTCAGGTGGCTGCCCTGACCGACTTGGGTGGGGACGCGGTGGACATCGACGTGGCCAGCCAGATGGCCCCTCCGGGCGTGGACGATTATGCGCTGGTGGCCAATGCCGAGCTGGGTTTGCAGGTCATCGACGTGACCGATCCGCTGAATCCGAACTTGCTTACCACCGTGGGTCCGGGCGGGGCAACGCGCGTCCTGGTGGACGTGCAACAGATGGATCGGTTCATCGACGAACAGGGCAATCAGCTCAAGGAGAACTCGCACCCCGGCGCCGGCACGCTGAGCCGCTCGGACATAGTGCGCATTCTCAGCGCCGACCTGGGCGGGTAACCAAGTGTGAGGGGGGATTCCGAAGGACCCTGAGCCACTTCGGCTCTTGTTACTGCAATACTTCAGCGCAGCGGCCCGGAACGCGAAAAGCGTTAGGCTTGGCCGTAGCGCTTCAGCTTGTTGTAGAGTGTCTTGATGTCGATGTCCAAGATGCGGGCCGCCCGGGTCTTGTTGCAGCCGGCCGCCTGATACACCAGCACGACGTGGTCCTGAATGACCTGTGACAGCGGGACGAACGCCCCCAGTGACGGCGTTTCGCCGGCAGGCGCGGGACGGTCGGCCTCGGCGTCCTCCTGGCAAAGCTGCTGGATGCTGTGCAGCGCGGTGCGCAGCCGAATCGTGTCGCCTTTGGATCGAAACGCCGCCACCGCGGCCGACAGCTCCGCCCGAATCGCTTGTTGCCGCGATTCTCCGGTCTCGGCCGCCAAGCCGGGCCCGGGAGGAACCTCGCTCACGTCCGATTCACTCATCCGCGGTAGGGTCGCCATCGTTTGAGCCTCCCAGGCTGGTACCCCAGGCCCGCCGAACGAAACAGGGTCATTGGCGGTGTTGTGAGCCCGGAAAGGCCCGATCCCGGGCGCCGCCAAAGGGCCGACACCCGTTCAACCCGCCATGCCGGAGCGCTATTCCCGAAAAGCGAGTGCGCCTCATGCAAGCGTGAGGGTCGTTACCGGGCTGCCTCAGTCCAATGTCGCAGGTGCCGTAGAATCTTGCGGTGGGCACTGGCCATCGCCACCCGGCCCAGACCCGATCGGGCCACCCAGCGCCGACCGCGCCGCCGCTTTAGAACCGATCCGCCATTGCCCAGACTGCCCGCAAAGATGTGAAAATAGTAAAGCCGGTGGGTCAGGGCATGGGACACCGTGCCAACGGGCGTCAGCCCGTCGGCGGGCTCCATGTCCAGGGCTCGAATCAATTCCGACGCAGCCGCAGCCGGGTTGCCGTCTCCGATTTCGCCGCTGGGCAATTCCCACAAGCCTGCCCATCGTCCACCGCTGGGTCGGCGGCGTAACAGCACCCGTCCCTCCCGCATCAGCGCCACGACCACGCGATCGACCCGCACCGGCTTGGATCGCGGTCGGGTGAGGGGCAACACATCGGTCAAACCCAACGCGTGGGCGGCGCAAGTCGATGACACCGGGCAGTCACTACATCTGGGCTGTCTGGGCCGACACACCCCAGCCCCCAGGTCCATCAACGCCTGATTGAAATCGCCCGGCCGTTTGACCGGCACCAAACGAGTCGCCGTCTGCTCCAGGCGCCGCCTGCCGGCCGGCCCAGCCGAATCTTCGCCCACCGGCACCAACCGCGACAACACCCGCGCCACGTTGCCGTCCACCGCAGCCACGCGCTGGCCCAGTGCCATCGACGCGACCGCACCAGCCGTGTAGCGCCCCACACCCGGCAACCTGTGCCACTGATCCGCATCGCCGGGCCAACACCCCGCCTCGACAACTTGCCGGGCCGCCCGGTGCAGGTGCTCTGCGCGGCGGTAGTAACCCAACCCCTGCCAAACCGACAACACCTCGTCCAAGCTTGACGACGCCAGGGCTTCGACGGTCGGAAACCGCTCTAGAAACCGACCGTAGTAGCCCAGCACCGTTTCCACTTGCGTCTGTTGCAACATCACCTCGGCCACCCAATGGCCGTAGACGTCCCCGTTCAATCGCCGCCAGGGCAGGTTCCGGGCCGATCGGTCGTACCAGTTCAACAGCGCCCGGCGAATCGCCCGAACGCGGTCCGCCCCCAAGGGGTCCACGCCTTGCCCTTTTGCCAGCGATGCCCAGTCGATTGAACCCATGACCTTGCTTTTGCGCCTCCGAACCGCCATCATAGCCTCACATCAGGCAACAGAACCCGCCCCACGCTCAAAGGAGTGAGCCATGACATCCTCCACCCTAGATGACCAGGCGCGATCCTGCGACACCAATCATAGCCCAGAACGCCGGCGACGGGTGGATTACCCCCAGTGCCGGAGATTCACCTACGGCCTGCTAACTTCCCTGCTTACCGTGGCCCACCTGACCGGCTGCAACAAACCCGAGGAACAAACCCTCCTCATCGCGGAAAAAGACTACGCCGCTCCCTTGCCGCTGGGTAGCGTCGCCCTCAGGCCCATCACCGACCCCCAGCGCCTGTCCGATTTTCGCCCGGCGTTCTACCTGCAGACCAACCTGGCTGGGGCCGTCGATCGTAGCCTGGCTTACTTGGCCAAACCGTCGTCGCAGGATTACTTTCCTTACGATCCCGAAGGGCGCATCACCCACGCCCGGGCGGTGGCCAGCCTCAAGCTGTTCCAACAAACCTTGGCTGACGCCCAAGACGCAGACCAGCTCGATGAGCTCATCCGCCGGCGCTTCGAGGTGTGGGAGTCGGTCGGCTGCGACGAAGAGGGCACCGTTCTGTTCACCGGCTATTACGGCCCCATCTTCGAGGCTCGCCTCAAACCCGATGACCGCTTTCGTTTTCCGCTCTACGCCCTGCCCGACGATCTGGTCAAAGACAGCGAGGGCAGCTGCATAGGACGACGCCTGGACGACGGCAGCATCCTTTCGGGCTACTATGACCGGCGCCAGATCATCAGCAGCAACGTCCTGGCCGGTAAGGAAATCTGCTACCTGCAAGACCCCTTCCAAGCCTACATCGTCACCGTGCAGGGCTCGGCCAAACTTCGCCTGCGGGATGGGTCCTACTTTGAGATCGGTTACGCCGCCAACAACGGGCACGACTACGTCTCCATCGGCAAGCTCCTGGTCGAAGACGGCAAGATATCCGCCGACGAACTGTCCTTGTCCGCCATGATGACCTTCTTCGGCGAGTTCCCCAACGAGGTCCGCTACTACACCAACCGCAACCCGCGATACGTCTTCTTCGAGCCCCGAAGCGGCGGCCCCTACGGCAGCCTCAACGAGCGCGTCACGCCCTATCGCAGCATCGCCACCGACAAAGAGGTCTACCCCCGGGCCTGCGTCACCTTGCTCTCCACCCGCCTGCCCGGCTACCAGGACGGCCAAATCGTCGAGAAAAACTACACCGCCTTTGCCCTGGACCAGGACACCGGCGGAGCCATCCGAGCCCCAGGCCGATGCGACGTCTTCATGGGTACCGGTGACGCCGTAGCCAAACTGGCAGGCCGAACCATGGCCGAAGGAACACTCTACTACCTGTTCGCAAAACCAGAATCCGCCCAGCCGCAGTAGGCAGACCCGACGCCGGACCGTCCGACCGATCGTGCTTCTTTGGCGACACCGCCTGCTTGCTCCGAGAGCCTGACCCGGTGGACAGTTTTGGCCGGTTTTGCGGTTCTCCCGCACTTTTGGTGACAGCTTCTCCAGTTTCACGGGTACGCTG
>JBHHVM010000272.1:0-5143 GCA_046754265.1 Phycisphaerae bacterium | reverse complement strand
TCCCCCACTTGATCGGGTTGGCCCTCGGCGATCTTGCGCAGGATGCGGCGCATGATCTTGCCGGAGCGGGTCTTGGGCAGGCCCGGGGCCCAGTGGATGACGTCGGGGCTGGCGATGGGACCGATTTCCTGACGGACGTGCTTAACCAGGTCTTTTTTCAATTCGTCGGTGTATTCCTGCCCCGTTTTCAGCGTGACGTAGGCGTAGATACCCTGACCCTTGATGTCGTGCGGAAAACCCACGACGGCCGCTTCGGCGACGGCCGGGTGAGAAACCAGGGCGCTTTCCACTTCGGCAGTGCCCATGCGATGGCCCGAAACGTTAATGACGTCGTCCACGCGTCCGGTGATCCAAAAATAGCCGTCCTCGTCGCGGCGGCAGCCGTCACCGGTAAAATACAATCCTGGGTAGGTTGAGAAGTAGGTCTCCTTAAACCGTTCGTGTTGGCCGTACACGGTGCGCATCAGGGCGGGCCAGGGCTCTTCCAGGCATAACACCCCCGAGCCGGGACCGTCGATCCGCCGGCCCTCGGCCGTTAGCAGTACGGGTTTGACGCCGAAGAACGGCAAGGTGGCCGAGCCGGGCTTGGTCGGGGTGCAGCCGGGCAGGGGCGTGATCAGGATGCCGCCGGTCTCGGTCTGCCACCAGGTGTCCACGATGGGGCAGCGCTCGTCGCCCACCACGCGGTGGTACCACATCCAGGCTTCGGGGTTGATGGGTTCGCCGACCGTGCCCAGCAGGCGCAGGCTTTTTCGGCTGCGCTTGGTGACCGGTTCGTTGCCTTCGCGCATCAGGGCCCGGATTGCGGTGGGGGCGGTGTAGAACTGGGTGACCTGGTATTTGTCGACCACGTCCCAGAATCGCCCCGGATCGGGATAGTTGGGCACGCCCTCGAACATAACCGACGTAGCCCCGGCGCATAACGGGCCGTAGACGATGTAGGAATGGCCCGTGATCCAGCCGATGTCGGCCGTACACCACCAGATGTCGCCGTCGTGATAATCGAAGACGTACTTGAAGGTTGTGGTCGTGTAGACCATGTAGCCGCCGGTGGTATGCAGCACGCCTTTGGGTTTACCGGTCGAGCCCGACGTGTACAGGATGAACACGGGGTCTTCGGCATCGAGCCATTCGGGCTCGCATTGGGCGCTTTGGGGCTCGGTCAGCTCGTGCCACCAGCAGTCACGCCCGGCCGTCATGGGGATTTCGTGCCCGGTGCGCTGGACGACGATGACGTGTTCGATGCTGGGGCACGCAGCGACGGCCTTGTCGGCCTTGGTCTTCATGGGGATGTCGTTCTTGGCGCCGCGCAGGGCGGTGTCTTGGGTGATGAGCACCTTGCAGGTCGAATCCTGAATGCGATCCTTCACGGAATCTTCCGAAAAGGCCCCGAAGACGATGGAATGGACGGCCCCGATGCGGGCGCAGGCCAGCATGGCCACCGGCAGTTGCGGGATCATCTGCATGTAGAGACACACGCGGTCACCCTTGCCCACGCCGAGCGATCTGAGGGCATTGGCAAACTTGCAGACCTGCTCGTGCAACTGGCGGTAGGTCAGGCGAGCGTCATCGCCGGGCTCGTTGCCCTCCCAGATGATGGCCGTCTGGTCGCCGCGCCGGTCCAAGTGGCGGTCCAGGCAGTTGAAGCAGATATTGGTTTGGCCGCCGGCGAAAAACTTGACGTCGATGTCGCCGGTAAAATCATAGGCCCGAACCTGATTCCACTTTTTGTGCCAATGGAACTGCTCGGCGATTTCGCCCCAGAACCCGTCGGGGTCGTCGATGGAGCGTTGGTACATGACCTGGTATTGCTCTAAGGACTGAATGTGGGCCCGGGAGGCAAACTCCGCCGGCGGGGCGAATGGTGGGGTCTGTTGGCTAGGCCTATTCGACATCGCTGCGACCTTTCTTTCAGGTTGAGACGATCTGGCAACTGGGTTACGCTTTGCCCGACTACCCGGCATCGACGCCGGTCGCGTCGGCCGGCGTTTCTGCGGGCATTTTCATACTGTAACGTGCCTGGACGCTCATGCCCACCTGGGCAAGTCATCGGCGGTTATGTTAAGTGCAAGCCTAGGTCAGCTTCGAACACAGGACGGATTGGCCGGGGGCCCTGACTGGGCCCGGGACCTCCTGGCTGAGGCGCGCTCGCACTGCGATGCGACGGTGGACCTGACCCTGCTCTGCGAAGCGGCCGACGCCCTGGGGCGGGCCCTGGAGTCCGCCAACGACGCGGACCGGGATGCGTTGCGGGCAATCTGTCACGATTTCATCGACCTGGCCCGCCGGCGAACCGTGCGATTGGCTGGGTTCGGAAATGACGCGGGTCGGCAATGGATCCAGCGGGTCGTGGGGTTGATCGAGCGGTCGGATTTGACGGTGGGGCACATGCTTCGGCAGCGCCGGACCCAGTATGCCGACAAGCCGTTGTTCCTGGTGCCGCAGGGTGAACGCTGCACGACCTACACGTTTCAACAGGTGGTCGACGTCACCGATCAACTGGCCAAGGGGATTTATTCACTGCTGGGTGAGCGCCCCCGTGTGGCGATGTGTAGCGCCAATCGGGTTGAAGGGGCCCTGCTCGATCTGGCCTGTCTGGCCAACGGCATCTTCGTCACGCCGATTCCGCCGCACACGGTGTCGGCCCAACTTGGGCCCATTCTCAAAGAGAGCGCCGCCCAAATGCTGTTCGTGTCCGGGCCCGGGCAGGTGCAAAACGCGATCGACGTGCTGGGCGAGCTGCCCGACCTGCGTTGGCTGGTCGTGCTAGGGGACGGCCCGCCCTCGGTGGGCGGTGCGGCCAATACCCTCAGTTATGCCCAATTGCTGGAAAAGGGGGCGTCGGCCGGCGCCGAGGGTTTGATGTCGGGACGTCGGGGCGTGCGCAGCTCCGACCTGGCCACCACGATGTACACCTCCGGGACGACGGGGGCGCCCAAAGGCATTCAATTCACCCAGTTAAACCTGGTGAGCAAGCGCTTTTGCCGGGCGGCGGCCCTGCCGGAGATGGACCATCAGGAAGTGTTCCTGTGCTATTTGCCGCTGTATCACACCTTCGGCCGATTCCTGGAGATGCTGGGCTGTGTCCACCTGGGGGCGACGTATGTCTTTGCGGAGAACCCTTCCACCGACACGCTGCTGGCCCAGATGAAGCGGTTCCAACCCACCGCCCTGATCAGTGTGCCCAAGAAGTGGCGGGATATTCACCAGTGCGTTGGCGCCCAAGTGCCGGATGAGGACGACCCGCAGCGCGTCCGAGCCGTGCTGGAAGAAACCACCGGCGGCAAGCTGCGCTGGGGTTTGAGTGCCGCCGGGCGCCTGGACCCGGACGTCTTTCGTTTTTTTCAGCGCCATGGCCTGGACCTGATGAGCGGCTACGGAATGACCGAGGCGACCGGCGGCATCACCATGACCCCGCCGGGAGGTTATGTGCCCGACTCGATCGGCCCGCCCCTGCCGGGCATCGACATCAAGTTGGGCCCCGACGGCGAGTTGATGCTGCGGGGACCCTACGTGTCACCCGGTTATACCGACGCCCGGGACAACCTGGCTGCGTTTTCCGACGGTTGGCTGCACACCGGCGATATCGTGCGCTGCGACCGGCAGGGATATTACTGGCACGTCGATCGCAAGAAGGATATCTACAAGAACAGCGGCGGGCGAACCGTTGCCCCCCAGCGTGTCGAACGGCTCTTCGCCGATTTCCCGGAGATATCGCGCGTCTTTGCCGTGGGCGACGGTCGCGAGTTTGTCACGCTGCTAATCCGCCCCAACACCGACTATGCGGAAGTGAATCTTGCCAACATGTCCGAGGCCACCATGCGGGAGTATTTCCGGGGGTTGGTGGCCTCGTGCAACCGGTTCCTGGCGCCCTTTGAGCGGGTCATCGACTTTGCCTTGATCGATCGCGATTTCAGCGAGCAACACGGGGAACTGACATCCAAAAGCTCGTTTCGGCGATCGGTGGTGGAGCAGCATTTCGCGCCGCAGATCGAACGCATGTATGCCTCCACGACCCTCGAGCGCAGCGTCGACGGGCTGCGCGTGCCGGTGGCGTTCCTGCAGCATTTAGGGGCCACTGAGTCGGGCGTCAAAGTGACTTCCGAGGGGCTGTTGTTTCAGGCCATCGAGCGAACGCTCCCCATGCGCCGCGACCGGCGGGCCCGACATCTGGTTTGGGTGGGCAATTGCTGCTACGCCTTGCCGGCCGAGACCGTGGACCTGAACCAATGGCTGCGGCTTCCGGAATTGTGGGTGGGCAATGCGGAACTGACTGATGTATCGGGCGAGAGCATCCTGTTGTGGTCCGTGTCAGAAGGCCGGCGCGGCGGGGTGAACATGATCGAAGCGGCCCCGGCAGGCGTGGACACGAGCCAATGGCGGGAACGATGTGGGCAGCGCCGGGCAGCGAGGGAGGTGGACCTGTTGACGGTCCACGCCGCCTGTTCGGTGCTGCTCGAGCCCTCGCCGGCTGTGGCGCTGTCGGCCGTGGACTATCTGGCGCACGTCTTGGCTGAGGGTCAAGAGCGGTTGGCGAGTTTGGCGGAGGCTCGCTTGCAGTTGGCCGCCGATCATCCGGACGAGGCCGTGCGCTCCCGGGCGTTCGCGGCGCTGTACGAGTATCAAACTCAGGGCCGGTTCGGTGTCACCGCCAGTCGGTTTTGCCGCACCTGGCGCCCGGTTCTGGATGACCAGGCCTGTCAGGTCATCGCCCGGCTGGGTCCGCGCTGCGAGTCGTGGGAGGACTTCGCCCGCGTGCTGGAAAATCTTCGACCGGCCCCGGGTCGCCAGGTCGAGCCGCAAGTCGGAAAGTTCGTCCTGGGGGTCTTGGTAAAGCTGGTTCGCGTTGCTGATTTGACGCGCGATTTCTATCTGCCGGTGCGGCGGGAACTGATCGCCTGGATGACGGCGTGCGGCCCCGGCGAGCTTCGAGATGGTGCCCAACGCCTGTTGAATGAATTGATTCGGAGTTTTCGAGACTGGCTGGGCCAGAGCAAGAGGTCGGCCGTCGATCCGGCGACGGGGCGCCAATACACCTGGGGCGAAACGTTGCACTTTGAAGAAGGCATCGACCCGGTGGAACTGGGAAGGATCGCCAACGCCATCCAGCACACCGAGTTGGTTCGAGAGGCGGTCTATCTGC
>JBHHVM010000271.1:0-5171 GCA_046754265.1 Phycisphaerae bacterium | reverse complement strand
GGATACGTCAGGCGGGGATCAGCCGGACGTGGCGGAGTTTGTCACGCTTTTCGAGGGTGAGCGAACGGTAAGCCTGCTCGAGCTGCGCAACGGCCGAACCAACATCCTGGCTGAAGCCGTGGTTACCACGGGTCGATACACTCAGATTCAACTGGTCGTGACCATGGGTAGCATCACCCTGGCTGAGCCCGATAACCGCAGGTTCGATTTGGCTGTTTCCGACGAAGGGCGGGGCCAGATCGCGCTCCATCTGGCTTTCGAAGTATTGACCAGTGGCCAGACCGTTCTGCTGCTCGACTTTGATCTGGGCAAATCGTTCAAGCCTCTTCCCGAAGGCGATCTTGACGAGCCCGGCATGATCGAGGGTTTCGAGTTCACGCCGTGGTTGCGGCTGAGCGATCTGGGAAACTCGGCGGCGCTGGCTGGCACGGTGACCGATTACCAATTCAACCCGCTGGGCGACGTGGCGGTGACCGTTTTTCAGGACGGTGATGAAGTGTCCACCACGTTCACGGATTCCGACGGCGGGTATCAGGTTTTGGGTCTGCCGGGCGGCTCCTACCGTTTGGAGTTCTCTCTGCATGGCTTTGAAGACGGGGAGTGGGCCGACGTGTTCGTCGAACCGGGCCAAACCCAAGAGGGCGTGGACATCGCTTTGACCCCGGACGACGATTCGCAGGCGGATTGATCCGCTCGATCGACGCGCATCGGTTGTCAGGTCTTACCCATCATCAAGGGCCCGCCGGTATGGTGGGCCCTTGTTCTTGGGGCTTTGCGGACTTGTCAAAAAATGTGTTGCCATGGAAGCCGGGCTGGGCCGTCGTCGGCAGGGCCGGTTCGATATCGAGACAATCGGCGCGGGCAATCCGAGGGCGTCTAGCCCATGGATTATTCGGCCCCGGTTCGCTAGGCTGAGCGGTTGGCCGAGGTTCCGGGCGACGGACCGCAACTCGGCACATTGAGTTCATCAAACACAGGAGTCAACCATGTCCGTTCAACCGGTGCCGGAAGGCTTTCACAGCGTTACGCCGCACATCGTCTGCCGCAACGCCAGCGAGGCTATCGATTTCTACAAGAAGGCCTTTGGAGCCGAGGAGCGTTACCGCATGCCCAGTCCTCGCGGCAACCTGATGCACGCTGAGATCAAGATCGGCGACTCGATTCTCATGTTGTGCGACGAGTTTCCCAACATGGGGACGCTATCGCCGGAGTCTCTGGAGGGTTCCCCGGTAACCCTTCACCTTTACGTGGCCGACGTCGACGCCGCTTTCAAGCGGGCCACCGAGGCTGGGTGTACGGTGACCATGCCTCTCCAGGATATGTTCTGGGGTGATCGCTACGGCAAATTGAGTGACCCTTACGGTCACCAATGGTCCCTGGCGACGCACAAAGAGGACCTGACCGCCGAGCAGATCGGCGAACGCGCCGCCCAGGCCTTCGGTGGAGGCCCCTGCTAGCCGCCCGGGCGACCCATTCCAGCGGTGAGATACACGGACCGCGATCCTGGGTCCGTAGGTTCAATCGATACCCAAGCCCGTAGGTGAACGATGCCGGCTGGTTGTGCCTTTGCGGCCCATCGGGCTTGACACCGGACTGCTCAAGCTAGATGCTGAGTGAGGAGTTGCGTCTCTTCCGCGCCAGAAGGGAACGGCAGCATGAGAAGACTCGCGGATGGGGGGGGTTCTCCTCCGAGGTGGAGAACGGGTGAAAGGTCTGCCTGGGGCCCGCCCGCCGGTTACCAGGCGTTACTCGCGGTACTCTTGGGGTCTTGGGTATCTTCGCCCCTGCGGGCCCAGGATGCTGCTACCCGTTGCGACACCTGTCACGCCGACCAGGCGGAACAGTTTCAGAGTTCGGTCCATAGCGCCTCCTTGGGCTGCCAGGACTGTCACGGCGGCAGACATTCCTACGACCTAACCCCCGAACAGCGGGGCCGATTGCCGGCAGGCCGGGCTTCGTTGGAGCAGCTCCGGCAATGGGGGCCCTTCGACCACGGCCAATCTTTCAGAGGCAAACCTTCCCGCGGTGAGATTCCCGAAGCATGCGGTACTTGCCATGCCGACGTGGCCCGCATGAATGCATTCGGGTTGAGGACCGACCAACTGGCAGCCTATTGGGTTAGCGGGCATGGGAAACGGCTCAAGGAAGCCGGGGACCTGAACGTGGCTGTTTGCGTGGACTGCCACGGCATTCACGATGTGCTGCGTCACGACAACCCCCAGAGCCGTACTTACTTTCGCAACATCCCCAATACGTGTGCCCGGTGTCACGCCGATCCATCACTGATGGACCAATACGGTCATTCGAGCAAGATCATCGAGCAATACAGCCAGAGCATCCACGGTCGAAACGTGCTGGAAGCCGGTGACTCGGGGTCGCCCCAATGCGCCACCTGCCACGGCAGTCACGGGGCTGCCCCCCCCGGCGTGGCCGAGGTGGGCCACGTTTGCGGTCAATGCCACCAGCAGATCGAAGAGTACTTTCTCAATGGGACGCACGGTCAAATCCCCGGCTTGGTGCGCTGCGTGGTGTGCCACGGCGGCCAGGGGAATCCCAAGGATCACCACATTACCGAGGCTTCGCCGCCCGTCGAGGTATTGGTCGACGTCTACACGCAGTTGCGCAGCCAGACGGGCGGAGCGGCGGATCCTACGCTGGAGGCGTTTACCGAGCAGGCTGATATCCTGGACGGTTCGTTGAAGCCTGAAACGGTTTGCCGGTATTGCCACCAGCAGGAGAAGTCCCGAAGCGGCCATGAAGTGTTTTTCAAAGATAACGATCATCGGGCCATGTCGCGCGGCCAGGAAATCACAAAACTGTTTCGGCGGGCCCAATTCGAGTACGCCCGCACCGCTGAGCGGATCGAGCGGGTGGGGCGGGGCGTGTTGCTGGTTCGAGAGGAAGCCCTGCGGGCCGAGGACGCCAAGACGAGCCTGATGGGTATGGCTTCGTTGATGCACACCATCGATTTGCCCGAGATCGAGAAACGTGGCGCCGAGGTCGAAGATGTGTGCAGCGAAGTCAACGCCGCCTTGGATGCCAAGGAGGCGGGGCTGGCTCAACGCCGCGTTCTGCTTGGGCTGGGCTGGGTGTTCATCGTGGTGTTCTTCGTGTTGATGTACGGAAAATACCTTTCCCTTCGCCGGGCGTATGTGGTTCATCCGGGTCACAGTGCGCCGGATGCAGCCCAATCGACCTCGACGGGCAGGCGCCGCTTGTTGGATACCATCCTGAGCGTCATGGGGGCGACCACGGTTCTGGCCCTGCTCTGGCCTGCGGTGGCGTACATTCTACCGGCTCGCAAGCGCGGCGGGGGCAGTAGCCGAACCAGCGCCGGCCAGGCGGGCGACTGGGAGGAGTGGGTGGTTCGCAAAGTGTCGGTGGGCGGCAAACCGGTGGCTGTGCTCCGCACGGCCAAGGGGTTCCGGGCGTACTCAGCGATCTGCACTCATCTGGGTTGCATCGTACACTGGGACTTTTCCAAGCGGGAGTTCCTATGCCCGTGCCACGCAGCCGTCTTCAGTGACACCGGGGAGGTGGTGTCCGGACCGCCGCCCAAAGCGCTGCCCGAATACGCCGTCAAAGTCGTGCAAGATGAAGTTATCGTGACGGAAATGACTTGAAGCGGAGCAGGTTGGCCATGGCGCCTTCACAAGACAAACTGACGACTTACCTCGATGAGCGCGTGCGCTACCGGGCTGTGCGAGATTTTTCCATCAAGCAGCTTTACAAGCGCTTGCCGCCCCACACCGGTTGGTGGCATGTTTTTGGCAGCTTGGCCCTGTTGACCTTTATCAGCCAGGTCGTCACCGGCATTTTGTTGTTGCTTTATTATCGTCCGACGCTCAAAGAGGCCCACGAATCCATCCGCTACATTACCGGCGAGGTGCCCTTCGGCTGGTTGATCCGCCAGATTCACGCCTGGGGGGCCACGCTGATGATGATGGCGGTGCTTATACATATGACCCGCACCTATTTCATGGGCTCGTTCAAAAAACCTCGGGAGTTTACCTGGGTGCTGGGTGTGTTCTTGTTCTTGCTGACCATGGTGTTTGGTTTTACCGGCTATCTACTGCCGTGGAACCAGCTTTCCTATTGGGCGACCACCGTGGGCACCGAAGTGGTCGGGGCGGTTCCCTGGGTGGGCGAGCAACTCAAAGAGACGCTGCTGGGCGGAAAAACGGTGGGCCAGGAGACGCTATCGCGTTTCTTTGTGTTCCACGTGGCCCTGTTGCCCTGGGCGTTGTTCGGCCTGGTGGCCCTGCACCTGGTGCTGATGCGCGTTCACAACTTGGCCACGATGGAGGATGTGGATAAAGAAAAACCGTTTTCTCCCCTAAGCGGCGTGCCCTTCTGGCCGGTGCATATGGCCAAGGAGGCTTGCGTGGCCGTGGTGTGTTTCGGGGTGCTGTTTACTCTCTCGGTGCTATACCCCTGGGAGATCGGCGAGCCGGCCGACCCCTTGGAGACCCCCGAAGGCATCAAGCCCGAGTGGTACTTCCTGCCGACCTATCAACTGCTCAAGTATTTTTCCGGGCACCTGGGAAAAGTCATCGGTATCATGGTTTCAGGTGTGCCGTTCTTGTTAATGTTTCTCTGGCCGTTCATCGAGCGAAGCCCCGGAAGGCACCCCTCCCGCCGAAAATGGGCCGTGGCCCTGGGTATCTTCGCCGTCGTCTTGGCCCTGTTCTTCGGTATCTTGGGTCACCTCTCCGAGACCACCGTCAACTTGGGCGGCAAACTGATCGAGTTTGACATGTATGGCGTGCCCCACGTGTTAGAGGAAGCCCTTATCCACTAATCTGTAGCACCGGTTTCTTAACCGGTGTATTCGCGGGACTGCTGCTGAATGCTGGGCCACACCCGGCGGATCAGCGCTTCTCGGCGGGCGATAGCGAACACGATGGCTGACGCCAGCACGATGGCGGCCAGCAGCTTCAAACCCGTGTCGAAACCGTACGCGTCGATGATCTGCCCCAGCAGCACGTAGCTGATCAACAGGCCCAGATCGCCGGCCCCCAGGATCAGCGAGGTGCCCATGCCGCGTTGCTTGGCCGGCAATCGCTCGGCTGCCAGGTCCACCATGGAGGGAAAAATGAAGCAATGCCCGGTGCCCATGAACAGCGCCGGCCAAATCAGTTGATACTGGGACTTAATGCCCACCAACAGGC
>JBHHVM010000270.1:0-5180 GCA_046754265.1 Phycisphaerae bacterium | reverse complement strand
GGATGGGTCGGGAAATATTCCCCGACGGTGCCACGCTCATGTCGCTGGGCTAGGTCCGTAGGCTCACCTCGCCGGGAGTGTCACGGCTCCGTTTATCTGCGGTTGGTTTGGCGCTTGGATTGAAACGCGGGGCGAACCCGGTGGGCCTGGGTTCGTTTGGATACGGGGACCAGGATGCGGGGGTTGTCGGGGACGCCGAAGTTGCCGTCGGGGCGGCGGATGGGGCGGCGGTCGATGACCACCATGTCGGCCCGCCTTAAAGGCAGGGGTCGGTTTCGGCGTGGGCGGCGAATCCTGGTGTCCAGGTTGCGCGGATTTCTGCCGGCCAACTCGAAGGTCTGGTTGCCAGAGCCCGGGCTTATGGCTGCGAAGCCTCGCGGGTTGTCGATGGTGAAATCCATGTCGGAGGCGGTCATGGCGGGGTCGGCTTGCATGGTGACCTGGCGGTCGAAGCGATCCTGCTTGATCCACATCTTGGCGATGTTGAGTTGGTTGGTGTATTGACCGGGTCTGACCAGGCGGCGCTGTTGGGTCAGCTTTTGCAGGGCTTCGACCAGGCCTTGCCGCGACAGGGAGATGGTGAACCGGCCGGTGTAGGGTTCGACCTGCATCTCGAAACCCTCGGTGCCGCGTTTGGCCAGGGTGGCGACGGTGGAATCGATGATGACGTCGCTGCGCAGGCGGCCCTCGGCGGACCCGCCGCGGACGGCACCGTAGCCCAGGCCGAGTCGGACGGTCTGTTGGGTTTGGGTCTGATAGAACTGGTCGATGGAGGCCAAGGTGACGCGCTTGATGTTGATGACGGTATTGTCGCCGAACATGAGGATGAGGTGGGAACGAATCCCGGTGCGGATCAGAGACCCGGCCGGTAGGAGGTCGTCGACCGCCACGGGCTTCCAGGCGTCGCCGGCGGTGGGTGAGGTGCCGGTCGGTGCGGTTTTGACGTCGCCGGTGACCTCGACCACTTTGGCGGACAGGTCGGCGGCTTCGGGTTTGGGCGTGTCATTTGCCGGGTCGGCCGGCGTTTGGGCCTGAACGGTTGAGATCGCCAGGCCCCCCGTCAAGACCCCCATCAGCGCTGCTCGAATGATTGCCGGCATGGATTTGCCCCCTGTTTTCGATGCATCGACGACCGGTGATTGTACCCCACACCCGAACCAGTATACGCCCCAAAATGCCGGATGACCACGACGCATCCGCGCGAGCGTGTGCTATGGCGGGGCTGATTGATCCAAATCCTCGGGACTGTCCACGTCCTGCGCGGTGCCGGCATAGAGGCCCTTCTTGGCCATCAGGTCGTCCATGCGGGCCAGGACGCCGACCAGTTCACCGCCGCGAACCGCCTTAAAGTCGGCGTCATACAGCATCAGGCCGGCGGCGACGGCGTCTTGGAGGGCGTAGTGCCGGTCGCCTAGCCCCCAACTACCCAGCAGCAGGCTGTTGAAGCCGGGCTCGACGTGGCAGACTTTGACGGCCATGTAGGCCAGGGTGGCTTTGTCCAACAGATGGTCGGCTTCGAGGTTCCAGGCTGAGCGAATCACGCCCCGGTCGAGCAGTTCCTGGTAGCGGGCCTCAAAGGTCTGGAGGTTTTCTTTGCCGTCGGCGATCAGGATGATGGCCCGGCAGGCCTCTTCGACGGTGACGGCTGGAAGGGGGCTGAGGTAGTGCAGGAAGGAGGTGCCGTCGAGGGTGTTGGGGTCCATGTCGGGGGTGAAACTCCGCGAGGACGCGCAGCCAGCCGCCGACAGCAGGACCGCCAAAGATAGCAGCAGGTGAGTCCGGATGGGTCTGCGAATCGGTTTGGCCGTCAAAAGCTCCATGTCATACCCATCAGGAAAAAGGTTCGCGTGGTGCGGTCGTCAAAGGCCTTGCCCGGGAAGAAGATGCCATAGCGTGTCGTCCAGGCCAGGTCGTGGGTGATCTCCCAGTTGGCGTAGAAGTCCATCTCCCAGCCGACGTAGCCCGATGAGATCGTCGAGGTGGGGTCGGAGATGGCGGCTGAGCGGTGGTGCTTCCAGAAGAGATAGGCGTCGGTGCCCAGCTCGAGGCGACGGCACCAGGTCTTGCCTTGCAAGGGCACACAGGTAGCCCCAGCCCGCCAGATGTGCATGTTGGACAGCACCGGGGCCAACGCCAGGCCCGTGTCCCGCCATCCGAAGGCGTTAAAGCCGGTGTCGCGAAAGTCGCCGCGGTTTCCACCCAACGTGTCGGTGGGGCTGAAGCGGCGGTCCGCGTCTCCGCTGGCGAACATGTATTCGACCGAGGCGGTGGGTTGTGTGGGGGCTTCTAAGAGGTATTCCAACTCGGCGTCGAAGGCCCAGGCTTGGATGCGATTGCGTTTGGCAAAACGCCGATCGCCGAAGTTGCGCCCCGCTTCCCAAACCCATTCGGTCGAATAGCGCAGGTTCCGGGCCAGTTCGCCTTCCGACCCCAGGCCGACGTAGAACGAGTCGTAGGTGTAATCCTGGAGTAGCGGCAAGGTTGGTCGGTCGGAGTTGTGGTCCTGTTGCCACAGCACATAGACGAAGGGACGGTGCCGGTCGAAGTTCAGGTAGCGCACCTGGGTGCCGAAGAATGCCCGCCGGGTGCGGTGGATGGGGCGAGTGCGGTCGAAATCGTCCGCGCTGCCGACGGTTCGGCCAACGATGCCGGTCAACTCGAAGCCGGCGGCCTGGGCCTGGAGTTGGACGTGGTCGAGTGGAGTTGACAAGGCATAGCCGGTGCCGAAGGTGACCAGGTCGCGGCCAATCTTGAACTTCAGGTTGTAATCGAGGTTTTTGCCGGCGTAGGCGGACATCGCCCGGCGGAGATCGAACTGGTAATAGCCGCGTTCGAGGTTGGGGCCTTCCCAGTCGTCGTCGTTGCGGTCGTAGGAATCGCCGGCGTTGAAATCGATGAAGCTAAGCCGGCCTCGGGCGAAGATCTCGTGGGCGCCACGGTCCAGGGTGAGGCGGGTCCACACCTGCAGGTCGTTGCGGCGAAAGGTCCGGGAACTCTCGATGCCGTCGTCGAACATGAACAGATAAAAACTGTACCAGCCGCCGTACTCGAGGGCGGTGCGGTTGGCCGGTGGTAGGGCGTCGTCGAGTTTGTCCTGGATTTCCTGCTCGATGCGGCGCTGTTGGTTCAGGAAGGAATCGGGCTCTTGGCGTCCGGGCTGGCCCAGGGCGGGCGCGGAATTCAAGATCAGGCCCAGGACCAGGCCGAAGCCCGCCGAGACAGACCGATGAAGGTCGGGTTTTCCAATCCGGAAGGGCCGCGCCATAATGAACGGGAATGTTGGCTGCTGGGGCGGCGAAGATCAAGGAATAAAGCCCCGGTTCGTAAAAAAACAAGCCCCGCACCTCTCGGGGAAGAGGAGCGGGGCCTTTGAAAGGGGACACGACAGCTTCCATAATGTCTATAGGATTGCCCCGGCCCCAAATCAAACCGAAGGGACAAACTTTAGTAAAATCTCTGTCCTAATAAGACGTGCCGACGTGGACGGTGTCCTGGCGATGGCCGAGATTGGGGTTTCCGGACTTGCGGGCTCATCTCTCGAACGAGAATCCACCCCATCTCTGGTGCGAGAACCCAGTGAATCTCTGGTGCGAGAATCCCTTCTCGCACACCGTCCAATTGGCGTCAAAATGCAAATCCTTTAGAGTGGCTTTATTTTCCGCCCCGCATGATTTTGGAGTTGAAATCCGGGCTCGGCACCCCCAAGAATAGCGCGAGAGACAGACGAATCTCGAGGCCCATCGGGGAAGACCAGGGTCGCTGACGCCTTGGCTGGCTGCAACGTGGCCAAGCTGGCGGCCACTTGGCGAGGTTCGTAGCCGTGGGGAGAGACTGGAGGGAGCAGGAGCGCCATTCGTCGCGCCTACCGGTTTCTGATTCGACCCCTCATCTAGAGCACCAGGGCTGGCCGTGAATGCGGTGGGTTTGCAAGGCTCTGTCTGCTTTGACTTTATTTTGGGCGTCCTTGCTTTATGTTTTGGTCCGATGATTGGGTCCGGCTAGGGCGGGGCGGCGAGTGATGCAGGAATCGAATCTTGGCAATCTACCGGGCAAGGACAGAATAGGTTGACCCAGGGGTTCGATTTCTGTAACATCGGGCATACGTAGCAACGCAGGGCAGTGTCAAAACGCGCAGCAGGGTCCATTGGGTCGCTTGCCTAGGAGATTGAACAGATGAAATCGGTTTATCGTCTTGCTGCTTTCGCATTGGTTTGCTGCGCGGGTAGCGCGTGGGGTGCGGACCTGACACTGTCGGTCACGGATGATTTGGGTCAAAGTGCAACCACCGCGGCGCCGGGCGCCACGATCAACGTCAAGATCAGCGGGCTGCTAAGTTCGGCCATCGACAACGAGGGGTTGGCATTGTTTGGTGTGGACCTGAGTGCGACGGGTCCGGCGGTCATCAACATGCAGACGGCTGCGACTATTCTGCCGGCTGCGGGCATGAACAATTTTGTGAGTCCCGACGGGCTGAACAACCCCACGACTTGCGTGGGATGTTTCGGGTATGGCGGGACGGCCATTCTGGATTCCTTGGTGCAAATCGGCGGAGGGATGAACACCATTGGGAACACGATCGCCAATGCGCCGTTCCCGATCGGCACGGTGGACTTGGCCGTGGCCCATGCGTTGACCGACCTGGCCACCGGCACGCTGACCATGCCGGCCACGCCGGGTGTTTACAGCATCGATTTGTCCAACGGGTTTGCCAACGTGATCACGTTGGGCGAAGTGGGCCCGACGGTGTTTGCGACCGAGGCGGTGCCCCTGGTGAATCACAACTCGTTGACGGTGACGGTGCAGGCTGCCGGATGCCTGGCCACTGCCGCCCGCAGTTGTCAGTTGCACACTGAAGGCCGACTGTGCCTGGACCTGGATGTGCCTGCAGGTGGCGGTGGCAGCAACGTCGAGCCTCGTCTGGGTCAGCCCAACGACATCGAGATCGATATCGATGTGGCCCCGGCCAGCGTGGCGGTCGCCTCGGTGGACTGCACCGACAACAGCGCGGTGACGACCAGCCACCTGGCTAGCGTGGCCACCACGACGCTTGTCGGCAACACGGTCAACGTGACCTTTGCGCCGGTTCTGCCGGACAACCAGGTTTGCGTGATCACGCTGGATTGCGGAGCTTCGGTCTGTGTGCCGGGTCTGCGCGGCGACGTGGACCGCAACGGGACCGT
>JBHHVM010000269.1:0-5196 GCA_046754265.1 Phycisphaerae bacterium | reverse complement strand
TCTCTGTCGGCGCTTCTTTATGCGCACCCGCTGCGACAAGATCTTCTACCTGATCTTCGACTTGATCCCCCGTGAAAAGGCGATCAGCCGGTTCCACATTCGCAACCGCGAATTGATGGACCAAGCTTTGGCCCGAGGCAACGGTTGTTTCGTGGCCATGGCCCATCATGGGGCCCATCACGTCGTTGGCATGTTGATGGCCCTGACGGGCTACCTGCCCGCAGCCGTGCGCGACCCCAAAGAAGGCGGCATGAGGCAATACGTGCAAAGCCTGTACGATCAACGTTATCCCGAATTCCGCCGCATGCGGATCATCTCAGCTACCGCGTTTCCACGGGAAATCTTCCGCGGCTTCCAGGAAAACCGTCCCTTGGGCGCCGCCCTGGACGTCTACCGCAAACGCGACGATGGCAAACGCACCGTATCGGTGGACCTGTTCGGCCAAGAGCGGGAATGCGTGGTTGGCACGCTGCAAATCGCCTTACGTTGCGGGGCGGGCGTCGTTCAGGGGTTCGTCATTTCCGAGCCCGATTTCCACTATCGCCTGGACCTGTTGGGACCGCTGGTCCCCGACCCTCAGCCGCCCGAGTCACCCGAACTGCTGCAGTCGGTGATGGATCAATACGCCGTCAATCTCGAACGTTACGTCCGGCAATACCCCGATCACATCAGCCGTGCCTAAGTGCGACCCGCCGGCGCGCCCGCGGGATTGCCCCGACCTCCGGAAACTGGTATAAGCGCTGCCTACCGGGGCCGTAGCTCAGTTGGGAGAGCGACGCGTTCGCAATGCGTAGGTCAGGGGTTCGAGTCCCCTCGGCTCCATGTTTTCGGATCGCCCCCACGCCATTCGTGATCACGACGAGTGCAAATCTGAAAGTCTGTGCGGAAGTACGGCTTGGGCAGTGAACTAAGCCACGGTCCTGATGCAGGATAGAATCGGCGGCTGTAGCCGCTTGCAGGTATGGGCGTTGACGGCCTCAGTCGCATCCAGCCCGCATTGTCGCCGTGTGTTGGCCGCGGGTTTTCTATCCGACCCGAAGCGTTTTTCGCCAAGGGCCTTCAATCCATGAACGCGGCGGGGGGCTTGGTTGGTTCGGCTGGCTTGGGCGGTTTGCGGTGGGTTGTGCCGCGTTTGGGCCGGCGTGGCGTTTTGTTCTCGTTCATATCAGCGGTGCGACTCGGTCGCGGACGATTGGGCTGGGGTTTGCGCACGGTTGACGGGGGCGCGGGTCGAACCGCAGGGTGGTGGCTGATTGGGGCTGGTTCGTGGGTCGTCTGAGTTTGCGGGTCAGGCGCAGGGGTCGGCTGCTCGGACGGGCGTGGCTTCGGTCCCGACAGATACGCGCCCAGTGCCGCGGCAGCTACGCCCACCGCGACCAGCGCTGCCGCCATCCGCAGTTTGCTCGCGGCGCTGGATACGCGCGACTTGGATTTGGTCCGGGGTCTTGCTGACATACCGAAACTCCTTTCCAGGCTTTGCCTGAAGAACTGGGTTTTCTCTGGGTACGCGATTCGTCGGCCAATTGAACTGGGTCAAACGATCGGCGTCCCCCGGGGAACGGCGTGCGAGGCGCACGCCGCTACAACTCTTCAGACGGAGCCTTGGGGCTTTGGCCTGGCCTACTCCCGGTTGGACGCAGCGGGTTGGCTTGGGGTTCCCGAAGATCGGTCGAATTGCCGTTTTCGCAACGGGCCGATTGTTGGTATGCTTTCGCCATTCGTCGCCAAGCATCGGCGACGGTCAGCCTGTTGAATGGCCGAACTCGAGCGAGTCGGCCGGCTGCGATTGCCCACAACCTTTGGAAAGGTGGATCTTCGATGGACTTGCAGGTAGACATTCAGACGGATCGCGGCGACGTCAAATTGGAACTGTTTCCGGACGAGGCTCCGATGACGGTGCTCAACTTTGTCAACCTGGCCCAACGCGGCTACTACGATGGGCTGACCTTTCACCGGGTCATCGCCGATTTTATGGTCCAGGGCGGCGATCCCACCGGCACGGGCAGCGGCGGGCCTGGCTATCGGTTTGAAGATGAGTGTTCGCCGCAGCGCAAACACGACACGCCGGGCGTGCTGTCCATGGCCAATGCCGGACCCGGAACCAACGGCAGCCAGTTCTTCATCACCCACGTGCCCACACCTCATCTGGACGGAAAGCACACCGTCTTTGGCAGGGTCATCGAAGGTCAGGAGATCGTCGACGCCATCCGCCAGGGTGACGCCATGAAGGCGGTCACCGTCCAGGGCGACCCGGCTGGGCTGTTCGAGAAGCACGGCGACGTGCTGGCCGGTTGGAACAAGACGCTGGACGCCAAGTTCCCCAGGAAATCGTAATCGCCGAGTGACGCGCGATGACAGCGGTGGCTGGGTCCGTTTAGCTCAGCGAGACCGGGTCCACGTCGATGGTGACCTGTTTGACTTGGGCCTTGGTCAGGCGTTGGGCGCGGAGGTGGTCGAGGAGCTGCTGGAGGTCGGCCGGGTCGGTGGCGCGGATTAGCAGGTCGAAGCGATACAAGCTGCGGAGGCGGGCCAGGGCGCAGGGCTCGGGGCCTAGCAGGTCGGTGTGGGACAGTTCCAAGGCGGTAATGGCCTGGTTGATGCGCTCCGACATGGCCTGGGCCTGGTGCCGGACCCGCTCGGCCCGACCGTCGGCCAGCACGATGCGGGCCAGGCGAGAATACGGCGGATACCCGAACCGCCGACGTAGAGGCAACTCCCCGGCGGCGAACCTGATATAGTCGTGGTCCATGGCTGCCTGCAGGGCGGGGGCGTGGGGGTTGAGGGTCTGCACCACGACTTCGCCCGGCAGGCGACTGCGCCCCGCCCGACCGGCTACCTGGGTCATCAGTTGAAACAGCCTTTCACCGGCCCGGAAGTCCGACGCGGCCCCGGCGGCATCGGCCCCAATGACGCCCACCAGGGAAACGCTGGGGAAATCCAGCCCCTTGGCGATCATCTGCGTGCCGGCCAACACGTCGATGCGCCCCGCTTCGAAATCGTCGATGAGCTGCTGGTACAGACGCCGGTGCCTCATCGTGTCGCTGTCCACGCGGGCGATGCGTTTATCGGCAAAGCGCTTGGCCAGGTAAGACTCTATCCGCTGCGTACCCGATCCCACACGAACCAGGGCCTTTCCGCAGCCCAGCGAGGTGCAGTGGGTCGGGGCTGGCTCGCGTTTGCCGCAATAGTGACAGACCACCTTGTTGCTCACCGCGTGAAAGACCATGCTGGCGTTGCAGGAGGGGCATTCGACCCTTTGCTTGCAACCCGGGCAGAACAGCCATTTGGCAAATCCTCGCCGATTGAGCAGCAAGATGGCCTGCTCGCCCCGGCCCAGGGCGGCGGCCAGCTTGACGTCCAACAAACGCGAGACCAGTCGGGGGGCGCCTTGCTCGGTGCAGTCTGCCCGCATGTCCACCACGTGGACTTGGGGCATGGGCTGGCCCGTGACTCGGCCTGTCAGTTCGATGCGGTGATAATGCCCGGCCCGCTCGCAGTTGAACCAGGTTTCCAGCGACGGCGTGGCTGAGCCCAACAGCACGGGCACGTTTTCCAGTTGGCCGCGTTTGATGGCCACGTCGCGGACGTGAAACCTGGGGGCTTGGAGATTCTTGAAGCTGGACTCCTGCTCCTCGTCCACGACGATCAGGCCCAACCGGGGGGACGGTGCGAACACGGCGCTGCGCGTCCCGATTATCACCTTGAGGTGCCCGTCGGCGATCCGGTGCCATACCAGGCTGCGTTGGGCGTCGCTCAACCCGCTATGCACGACGGCCACGTCGGCGAAGCGGCAGGCCAGGCGGTTGACCAGTTGGGTGGTTAAGGCGATCTCCGGCACCAGCATGATGACCTGTCGGCCCGCGTCCAACGCCTGTCGCATCGCCCGAATGTAGACTTCGGTCTTGCCCGAACCGCTGACGCCGAACAACAAGGCCACGCAGAATTGGGCTGGCCCAATCAAGGCGCTCACCTGATTCCAGGCGGCGCGTTGTTGATCGTTCAGATCGAACGCGGGCTCAACCAATGGCCGATCGAAATCCGGCGTCGCCGACGGCAGGCGACGACGTTGAATCCGCACCCATCCCCGATGGGCGGCTTGACGCACCGTGGCGGCCGAGACGCCGGCAGCCTGTTGAAGGGCGGACACTTCCACGGGCTCGGATTGGGTTTGGAGATACTGTATCAGTGCCGACTGCTTGGCACCCAAGCGGGCGGTCCGATTGGTGATGGCCTCGACCGGTTCAGCAAGGCAGGCGTAGCGAACGGTCTTGAATCCGCTGCGGCGATGGACCGCCTTGGGCACCAGGGCATCCAAGGTCCGGCCCAACGGGCAAGCGTAATGGGCGGATATCCACTGCCCCAAGCGCAGCAACGGTGGCGTCAGGTAACTCACCGGGTCCACCAGGCTGACGATGGGTTTGAGGGTGCTGGACCAGGGCTGGGTTTCGATGGACAGGCAAAACGCCCGTGTCGGTCGGGCGGAGCGGCCCATTTCGACCATCACGCGCTGACCCGGGGCCAGGTCATCGGCCAACTCGTCCGGCACGATGAAACTGTAGGTCTTGTCCACCGGCGGGATGGGCGCGACGGTCGCCACCGGGCCTGTGCGCTGTTCACCCGATTCGACCCACAACATACCGGTTGTGTCGCCTGACCTCCGCGCTGCCATGTCGTCAGATGATAACCGTGGGGCAAGGGCTGGCAATGCGGAAGTCATGGCGCCGGGTCGGCCTTGAGCGCTGCCGCGAGCCAGTGCTGCTGACATGAGATTACATGGCCTCGGTTGCCATGCCGATGCCCCAGCGCGTAATATCATCGTCTGTGCGTCGAGCGAGCCCCACATCGCCAAGCGACTCGGTGCTCCAACAAGAAACCGCGCCGCAACACCCCGTCGATCAGGCGGATGGGTGGTGGTGCAATGTGGCGGGCCAGGGTTGTCAGGGTGAATAGAGAAAGGCCGCCGATGTGCCGAGGTAGGAATGTTTCCCCATGCCGTCTGTGGATGGCGGTTTCGCTTTGCGTGCTGGCCGGGGCCGTGGGCTGTGCGGGCGTTCCCGATGCGGACCACGCCCTTCTTACGGTCGAGCAACAAGCCCTGAACGTCGAGGCCTTCGACTACGTTTGGACGACGATTCGAGACAAGCACTTCGATCCGCAGTTAAACGGCGTGGATTGGCAGGCGGTCCGCGAGGAGCT